>JAKCEC010000005.1 GCA_021841725.1 Actinomycetes bacterium
CACCCGGTGCACTCCCACCTCGAGGGCGCGGTCGAGTTCGCTGGGCAACTTGTTGTTGCCGTGCAGAATGACGCGCGAGGGGGCGACCCCCGCGCGCAACACCAGGTCGAGCTCCCCGCCCGTCGCGACGTCGACGAACAGGCCCTCCTCCACGGCCACTCGCGCCATCGCGCCGCACAGGAACGATTTAGAGGCGAAGGCCACGCCCTCGTCGAAGACCGCGGCCGCCTCGGCGCAACGCGCCCGCAGCGTCGCCTCGTCGTAGACGAACAGCGGCGTGCCGTAGGTGGCGGCCAACTCGCGCAGGGACACGCCGCCGACGCGCACGTCGTCCTCGCTCAGCTGCGCGGTGTCGGGCAACAGGGACGCCAACAGCGGCTCACGGGACACGCGACCCCCGTCCGGTAGGCTGGCCTACGCGCCCTCGTAGCTCAGGGGATAGAGCATTGGCCTCCGAAGCCATGTGCGCAGGTTCGAATCCTGCCGGGGGCACCAGTGACGTACCCGTGGGACGGGTCGCCGCGCGCGACGTCGTCGAACTCACCCCCGCACGAGTCGATGGCGCCATGACTGAAATCCACTTCCGGGGCGTCGCACGCGCCACTCACTGCTGCCAGGTTACTGAACGGGCCGCCGCGCGCCGCGCGAGCGTCCGCTCCCGAGACGCCGGCGGCGACGCCACTCAGGCGATGATGATCATGCGCACCGTGTCGGTGACCTGCGCGCCACCGGTCGCCGAGCCGGCCATCACGACGATCGGGTCGCCCGGTTGGGCGATGCCCGACTTCTTCACCTCGGCCACCGCGACCTGGCAGAGTTCGTCGATGTCGTCGGCCGGCGAGAGGACCACGCGGTCCACCCCCCACGATCCGCGCAGTTGACGGAAGGTGGCCTTACTGGGGGTAATGGCCACGATCGGCATCGGGGGACGAAAACGCGAGATGGCGCGCGCGGTCATGCCCGAGCGGGTGCAGGCCACGATGGCGACCGCATTCTCCTCCATCGCGGCGCGCCACGCGGCCCCGGTGATCGACGCGGTGATGCGCGTCGACTGATTGGCGTGGCCGACGTGGGACTGCAGTTCCAGGCCCGCCCCCCACTTGGCGTAGTCGAAGGACGCCTCGGCCCGGCGCACGATGCGGTCCATGGTGATCACGGTGCCCACGGGGTCGTCACCGATGGCGGTCTCGCCCGAGAGCATCACGGCACTCGCGCCGTCGAGCACCGCGTTGGCCACGTCGGTCACTTCGGCGCGGGTGGGCACCTGGGCGTGGGTCATCGACTCCAGCATCTGGGTGGCCACCACGACCGGTCGCGCGTAGCGAATGCCGTGGCGCACGATCAACTTCTGGAGGTGGGGGACCTCCTCGATGGGCATGCGCACGCCGAGGTCCCCGCGCGCCACCATGATGGCGTCGGAGACGGCGACGATCTCGTCGAGGTTCTCGACGCCCTCGCCGGTCTCGATCTTGGCCATGAGCAACACGTCGTCGCGGCTCAGCACCGAGCGCACCGAGACCATGTCGAAGGCCGAACGGACGAACGACACGGCGAGGAAATCGATGTCCTCGTCCTTGAGCGCCTCGAGGCGCGCGCGGTCGTCGTCGGTGGGGAGGCGGTCGTTCAGGATCGACGCGGGCAGTCCCATGCCCGGCTTGCCGACCACGGCCCCACCCGAGGTGACCTCGGTCAGGGTGGTCGCACCGGACTTGGTCACCACCAGCGAGATTCCTCCGTCGCCGATGTGCACGCGGTCGCCGGTCTTGAGGTGGCGCAGGACGTCGTCGCGCTCGACGGCGATGCGGTCGGCGGTCGAGGTCTCGCCGAACGCCTCGACCAATTCGATGACCTGGCCGATCTCGAGGTGCACCGGCAAGGTACCGAAGGAGCCGGCACGAATCTTGGGACCGGGGATATCGACCATGAGGGCGACGTCGGGCGCGAGGGCGCGCACGCGGCGGATCCGCTCGATGTTCGACGGGATATCGCCGTGCGCCATCGAAATTCGAAAGACGTCGACGCCGGCGTTGACGAGGCCCCGCAGGACCTCGTCGCTCTCTGAGGCGGGTCCAATGGTTGCTACGATTCGCGTGCGCCGCACGATATTCCCCTTAGAGTCTTTTGGTCAGTCTACCGGAGGGCAACGTTGTCTCCCCCGGCCCCAGATGAACGTTGCGTTTCGCGTGGACTCACGGACGGTCCTCTCTCGCGCGCACCGGGACGACCACGTCGCTGCCGTCGACGGTGACGACGCGCAGGCGCGTGCCGTAACTCTCCGCGAGCTCCTCGGAGCGGATCACGTCGTGGGCGGTGCCGTCGCGTCGGACCTCACCGCGGTCCAAGAGCACGAGTCGGTCCGTGAATAGACCGGCCAACGTGAGGTCGTGCAGGGTGGCGACCACCGTGAGGCCGCATTCGGCGACCTCCTTCTTGAGCATCTCGAGCATCTCCATCTGGTGGCGCACGTCCAGACCGGTGATGGGCTCGTCCAACACGACCACCTTGGTCGACTGGGCCAGGGCGCGCGCCAACACCATGCGCTGACGCTCGCCCCCCGACAGCGAGGCCCCGTCGCGGTCGCGGAACCCCCCCAGCTCGAGCCGTTCGACGACGTCGGAGACGGCGTCGCGGTCGCGACGTGACGGGGCGCGCAGGACACCGTGAATGGCCACGCGTCCCAGCGACACGTACTCCTGCACACTCATGCCCACCGGGATCTCGGGGTGCTGGGGCACGTAGGCCACCAGGCGGGCGCGTTCGCGCTCCCTGATCTGGTCCAGGCGTTGCCCGTCGACGCGCACGGTCCCACGCGTGAGGGTCCGCAGTCCCGCGAGGGCCGCCACGAGGGAGGTCTTGCCCGCGCCGTTGGGCCCGATGATGGTGCACCACGATCCCGCGGCGACCTCGAGACTGACGTCGTGCACCAGGGTCGTCGCCCCGGCGTGCAGCGTCACGTGCTCGAGGTGGACCATCGTCACGGGGTCCTCATTCGTCGCACGCTCAGGATCAGGACGAACACGGGCGCCCCGACCATCGCGGTCACCACGCCGAGGGGCAGTTCCGAGGGGGCCATCACCGTACGCGCGACGGTGTCACAGAGCACGAGGAACGCCGCGCCGAAGATCACCGACAACGGCAGGATCCGCCGGTAGGACGTGCCCACCAGCAGGCGCACGATGTGCGGGACGATGATGCCGACGAATCCGATGAGGCCGACCACCGACACGACGGCCGCCGTGCCCAACGAGGACGCCCCCACCACCAGCAGGCGCACGGCACGCACCGACAGTCCCAGCGATCGCGCCTCGTCGTCGCCGACGCTCATGATGTCGAGCGCGCGGGCCGCGGCCACGCACACCGCGCAACACAGGACCACGTAGGGGACCACGATGATCACCGAGTGCCAGCTGGCGGTGGCCAGTGAACCGAGGAGCCAGATATAGACGCGCGCGATTGACTGCGTCGAGGACTGCTGCTGCAAGAACGTCTGGGCGCTCGTGAACAACGCCGACACCGCCACGCCGGCGAGCACCAGGGTCGCGGGCGTCGAGCGCAGGGACCGACCGCCCACGAACCAGGTCAACGCCACCGCCACCAGGGCGCCCGCGAAGGCGAGCAGTGGCGTCCACGCGGGCACCGACGACACGTCGGCGACGTTCACGATGGCCAGCGTCGCACCGAGTCCGGCGCCCGCGGCCACGCCGAGCAGGTAGGGGTCGGCCAAGGGGTTGCGGAACACCCCCTGGTAGGTGGCGCCCGCCACGGCGAGCATGGCGCCGGCGAGGAGACCCAGCACCATACGTGGCGCGCGCAATTGCCACACGATCGTCGATTGCAGCGACGTCAACGTCGAGTGACCGAGCCCGAGACGACTGAGCGCGTCACCCGCGATACGCCCCGCGCCAATCGGCGTCGGACCGACGACGAGTCCGCACGCCACGGCGACCACCAGGGCCGCCACGATCGCCGCCGCGACGAGGAGGACCCGCCGGGCGCTCGGAGGACTCGTCATCGCCGAGCGTTACTTCCAGACCCGCGGGTCCGCCAGCGTCGACTTGACCGCCGCCGTGATCTGCCGCATCAAGAGCGTCAAGCGCGGCCCCCAGCGCGAGGCGACGTCGTCACTCAAGTTGACGACGTGTCCGTTCACCACGGCACTCACGGTGGCGAAGCCCGCGCGGGCACGGACCTTGGCCGGCGTGATCTTGCAGCAGAGGGTGTCGGCGAGGAAGATCAGCTGGGGGTTCGCGCTGGTGATGTACTCCGCGCTCAACTGCGGATAGCCGGCGTCGGCGGACGTCGCGTGGGCGTCGGCGATGTTGATCACGCCCAGGGACTTCATCAGCGCTCCGACGAAGGTCGACGACGTGAGCGAGTAGTAGGTCGGGTCGAGTTCGTAGTAGACCCTCAACTTCTTGGTCGGGTGCGCGGGCACCGACCTCACGTCGGCGGCGATGGCACGAGCCATCGACGCGGCGAGGGCGTCGGCGGAGGCGACGTGACCCGTGAGCGAACCCAACTGGCGAATCTGGTCGAGCGCCCCGGCCAGCGACGTCGGCGCGTCCTGGGACACGACGCGCACGCCCAACGCGGTCAACTTCTCCTTGATCGAGTTCGCGTCGTAGGAGATGATCACCAGACCGGGCTTGGTCGAGGCCCCACGGACGCTCCGACAAATACCGAGGACCGATTCGACGCTCGGGTTCAGGGCGTTGATGCGCTTGGTCGGCAGCCCGTGCGTCGGATAATTGGAGTCGCTGTCGACCGCCTGCACCTGCGCGCCGGCACCGATGGCGAAGAGGGTCTCGGTCGCCGTCGGCGAGAGGGACACGACGCACGCGGGTGTCGCCGTCGCCGAACTGGCCGCCGAGACGCCGAGGAGGGGGATCGCGAGGGCGCCGAGCGATAGGGCGAGGGTCCAGCGAAGGGACGTGAACATGGATTCTCCTTTCCGTCGAAGTGGTGTGGACGACGGATGGATATCCAGTCGACCGCCCTTTACCTCGAGAGCTGTCAAGACACTGTCCTCATCGCAGGCGACCTGGCTCCGTGGGTGTCGGCCCACTTACAGTTGCGGGACAGCGTTGGAATCACACCAACTTCGCTGCTCCGAGGCACCTCGACCCTATCCCACGCGGTACCCCGACGCGAAAGCATCGCCACGGGGCGTCGACGTCACATCTGATCCGGGGCGTCGATCCCCAGCAGCGAGAGGCCGAGGGCCAGGGTGCGCGCGGTGAGTTCGCACAGCGCCAGGCGCTCGGTACGCGTCGGCTCCGGGGCGGTCAGGACCGGGCACGACTCGTAGAACGCGGTGAACCGCTGGGCCAGGTCGAAGAGGTACCCGCTCAAACGGTGGGGCTGCAGGGAAGACAGCGCCGCCGCGACGGCTTCGGGGAAGGCCACGAGGCCCAGGGCGAGGTGGCGTTCGGCGGCGTCCGCGAGGACGAACGTCACGGTCCCGGGGTCCCACGAAGCGCCGAGACGGCGAAAGATCGATCGCAACCGGGCGTGGGCGTATTGCAGGTACGGGCCGGTGTCGCCCTCGAAGGCGATCATCCGGTCGAGGTCGAACACGTAGTCGCGCTGGCGATCCGTCGAGAGGTCGGCGTACTTGATCGCCGCGCGCGCGATCTGCGTGGCCAGGACACGACGCTCGTCGTCGTCCAGGGTGCTCGCGCGCGTCGCCAGCGCCGCGCTGGCGCGCTGCGTGGCCTCGGCCAGCAGGTCGATGAGCTTGACCGTCTCACCCGAACGCGTCTTGAACATCTTGCGATCGGGACCGAGGACGTTGCCGAAGGCCACGTGCTCGCAACGCACCGTGTCGGGCAACCACCCGGCGGCGCGCGCGACCGCGAACACCATCTCGAAGTGCTGGCCCTGGGGGGCACCCACCACGTAGAGGATCTCGTCGGCGTGCAGGTTCCCCACGCGATCGCGCACCGCCGCCAGGTCCGACGCGGCGTAACCGAAACCCTCGTCACGCTTCTGCACGATCAGCGGCAGGGGTTCGCCCTCGCGATTCGTGAAACCCGCGGGAAAGACGCACAGCGCGCCCCCGCTCTCGACCAGGAGCCCCGCCGCGTCGAGGTCGCGCACCACGTCCTCGAGCATCGGGTTGTAGTACGACTCACCCACGACGTCGACGGGGCGCAGGGTCACGTCCAGGGCCCGGTAGACCTCGGCGAAGTACGCCACGGACTCGTCGACGAGGACCCGCCAGAGTCGACGGGTCTCGGGGTCGCCGCTCTGCAGCGCCACCACGCGGGCGCGACTGCGCTCCTTGAAGGCGTCGTCCGCGTCGAACTTGACGCGGGCGTCCCGATAGAACCCGTCGAGGTCACCAATCGACAGGGACGCGACGGCCTCCTCCTCGCCCAGGTCCAGGAGGTGTTCGATCAGCATCCCAAAGGGCGTGCCCCAGTCGCCCACGTGATTGCGCGCCACCACGGTGTCACCGCGAAAACGGTGCAGCCGGGCGAGGGCGTCACCGATCACCGTGGAGCGCAAGTGTCCCACGTGCATCTCCTTGGCCACGTTGGGCGCCGAATAATCGATGACCGTGGTGCGCGCCCCACCCCGGGGCACACCCAGGCGCTCGTCGGCGAGGAGCGCACCGAGCTGGTCGTGCAAGAACGCGGTGGTGAGCGTGAGATTGAGGAACCCCGGTCCGGCGACCTCCACCTGCGCAATGCCGGATAGGTCGAGGTTCTCGAGGACCGCGGCGGCGGTCGCACGGGGGTTCTCTCCGCGCGCCTTGGCCAGTGCCATCACCCCGTTGGCCTGGTAGTCACCGCGTTCCGAGGGGCGCAGCGCCGGGTCGGCGCCCGGCAAAAGAGCGTCGAAGGCGCGGACGAGTCGGCCGAGAAGAGCGTCGTAGGTGGAGGTCACCGTCCCATTCTCCCACCTCGCGCGAACGCGTCGGTGCCGGGTTGTCCGCCGCGAGCGCGTCGGCTCACGAAAAACGGGCAGAATAGTGCTATGACCTCCTCCCTCAACTCCTTCAACGCGCTCGACACCCTGGACGTGAACGGTCGCTCCCTCAAGTACTACTCACTGCGCGCCAGCGGCCTCAGTCAGTTCGCCGTCGACCGCCTGCCCTACTCCATCAAGGTGCTCCTCGAGAACCTCCTGCGCCACGAGGACGGCGTCAAGGTCACCGCCTCCGACATCGAGGCGGTGGCGCGCTGGAGTGAGACCCCGACGCGCCACGGCGAGGCCGCCGGTGACGACGCCACCGAGATCGCCTTCACCCCGGCGCGCGTCTTGATGCAGGACCTCACGGGCGTGCCCGCCGTCGTGGACCTCGCCTCCATGCGTGACGCCATCATCGCCCTGGGCGGTGACCCGGCCAAGATCAACCCGCTCGTGCCCGTCGAACTGGTCATTGACCACTCGGTCATCCTCGAGCGCACGGGCACCGCGCAGAGCTTCGACCAGAACGTGGCGATCGAGTACGAACGCAACATCGAGCGCTACACCTTCTTGAAGTGGGCCCAGAGCAGCTTCGACCAATTCCGCGTCGTTCCGCCCGGGATGGGCATCTGTCACCAGGTGAACCTCGAGCACCTCGCGCGCGTGGTCTTCGAGAACCAGGGGGTGGCGTACCTCGACACCGTGGTGGGCACCGACTCGCACACCACGATGGTCAACGGCCTGGGCGTCCTGGGCTGGGGCGTCGGGGGCATCGAAGCCGAGGCCGGCATGCTCGGCCAGCCGACGTCGATGCTCATCCCGCCGGTGGTCGGGCTCCGACTGGTCGGCGCCACGCGCGAGGGCGTCACCGCGACCGACGTGGTGCTCACCATCACCGAGCTGCTCCGGCGCCAGGGCGTGGTCGGCAAGTTCGTGGAGGCCTACGGTCCCGGGGTGGCGGGCATGTCCCTCGAGACGCGCGCCACGATCGGCAACATGTCCCCCGAGTACGGGGCGACCTGCGCGATCTTCCCCATCGACCGGGTGACCCTGGACTACCTGGCCTTCACCGGCCGTCCCCCGGAGCAGCTGGCCCTCGTCGAGGCCTACGCCAAGGCGCAGGGCATCTGGCACGACGCCGAGGCCCTCGAGCCCACCTACTCCGAATACGTCGAGCTCGACCTCTCGAGTGTCGAGCCCAGTCTCGCCGGCCCCAAGCGTCCCCAGGACCGGGTGTCGCTCTCGGGCGCGCGCGGCGCCTTTCGCGCGGCCCTCGGGCGCGAGCCCAAAGAGGTCATGGGCACCGGCGCCGGCGAGCACCTGCGTGACGGTGCCGTCACGGTGGCCGCCATCACGTCGTGCACCAACACGTCGAATCCCTCGGTGCTGGTGGCGGCCGGTCTCGTGGCCCGGGCCGCGGTCGCGCGCGGCGTCAGCGTCAAGCCGTGGGTCAAGACCTCCCTCGCCCCGGGGAGCCGCGTCGTCATGGACTACCTCGAGCGCGCGCAGCTCGTGGACTCCCTCGACCAGCTCGGCTTCTACCTCGCGGGCTACGGGTGCACGACGTGCATCGGCAACACCGGCCCGTTGCTCGAGGGCGTCTCGGAGGCCGTGAACGAACACGACCTGTCCGTCGTCTCGGTCCTCTCGGGCAACCGCAACTTCGAGGGTCGCATCCACCCCGACGTGAAGCAGAACTTCCTGGCGTCGCCGCCGCTGGTGGTGGCCTACGCCCTCGCCGGTACCATCGACATCGACCTCTCGCGCGAACCCTTAGGGACCGACCGCGACGGACAGCCGGTCTACCTCGCGGACCTCTGGCCGAGCGACGCCGACGTGGCCGCCGCCGTTCGCGCGTCGGTCACCCCCGAGATGTTCGCCGAGCGCTACGCCAGCGCCTTCAGCGGCGACGAGAAGTGGCGGGCCGTGCCCGCCACCAACGCCGTCACCTACGCCTGGGACAGCCGTTCGACCTACGTCAAGCTGCCGCCGTACTTCGAGGGCCTGACCAAGCAGCCCGGCACCGTGAGCGATCTGATCGACGCGCGCGTACTGGCCAAGCTCGGTGACTCGGTCACGACCGATCACATCTCGCCCGCGGGCAACATCCGGCCCAGCGTGCCCGCCGGCCGTTACCTGACCGACGGTGGCGTCGCCGCGGCGGACTTCAACAGTTACGGAACGCGGCGGGGGAATCACGAGGTCATGGTGCGCGGCACCTTCGCCAACATCCGCCTTCGCAACCAGCTGGCCCCGGGCACCGAGGGGGGCGTCACCGTCAAACTCCCCGAGGGCACCGAGATGTCGATCTTCGACGCCGCCATGGCCTACGCGGCCGAGGGGACGCCACTGATGATCCTGGGCGGGAAGGAATACGGCAGCGGGTCGAGCCGTGACTGGGCCGCCAAGGGCACCAAGTTGCTCGGCGTCAAGGCCGTGTTGGTCGAGAGTTTCGAGCGCATTCACCGCTCCAACCTGGTGGGGATGGGAGTGCTACCCCTGCAGTTCCTCCCGGGCGAATCCGCGGCCACGCACGAGCTCGACGGCACCGAGACCTTCTCGATCCGCGGCCTGGACCCGCTCAACCGCGGAGAAACCGTGCCGCGCGTCACCGTGAGCGCCGTGCGTCACAACGGCGAGACCCTCGCGTTCGAGGCGCGTTTGCGCATCGACACGCCCACCGAGGCGGACTACTACCGCCACGGCGGCGTGTTGAACTTCGTCCTGCGCCAGTTGGCGCAGGACTAGTTCGACTTGGAGTCGTTCGACTTGGACCTAAGGGCGTGGGTGACCGCGGAGTCCACGCTGTCGTAGCACGCGATCTGGCGCGCGACCTCGTCGGGGGCGTGAGCCAGCACGTCGCGCACGGTGGTACTCGCGCGGGCGAACGAGAGGCTCACCGCGTCGTTCGCGAGGTCCGCGGCGATCTGACTCAGCGTCGCCAGCGCCGTGAAGTCGATGTCGGAGATGGCCACCGCGTCCACGATGACGTGGCGCGTCTTGGGGTGCTGGCGCATCAGGTCGTGAAGTTCTCGGCGAAAGACGTTGGCGTTGGCGAAAAAGAGGTCCTCGTCGAAGAGCACGGCCAGGATGTGGTCCACCCGCTCGACCGACTTGTTCGTACACGGTTCCCAGCTCGTCGTGCCCTGGCGCCGGCCCATCTCCACCATGCGCGGGCGCGCCGCGCGCCACATCTGGACCAGTATCGCCAGACCGACCGCGATGGCCAGGCCCACTTCAACGCCGAGCAGTATCACCCCCACCCACGCGACCAGTGCGAAGGCGAATTCGACGCGGCTCATCCGCCACACGTGTCGCAACTGGGCGACCTTGATCAGCCGCCCGGCCACGAACACCAGGACCCCGGCCAACGTCGGCAGGGGCACGAAGCGCGCCTCGCCGGCGAGCGGTGACAGCGCCAACGCGCCGAGCCCGGCCACCAGGGCGACCAGCTTGGTGCGGCCGCCGGCGAGCTGGGTCACGTTGGTGCGCGCGGGTGAGGCGTCGACGGGTATCGTGCCCAGCAGTCCGGTCGCGACGTTGGCCAGTCCCACCCCGACGAAATCGCGACTCAGGTCGTCGGCCACCCCAATCTCGTCGGCCGAGGACCTCGCCGTCGCGGCGCTCTGACTCATGATGACTACCACCAGGGTCAGCGAGGTCGTCACCACCACGCTCCAGTCGTGCCACGAGAGCCCCGTGAGGCGCCAGTGCGGGAGTCCGGCACTGACGGTGCCGAGGAGGGCGACCCCGTGGCGCCCGAGCGACAGGCTCGCCGCCAGCACCGACCCCACCAGGACGGCGCCCAGCGCCCAGGGCCATCGGGGGTTCACCCGCTCTCCCACCAGCATGATGATCAGGGTGCCCGACGCGATGGCGAACGACCAGGCGTTGACGTGCCCGAGGTGCCGGCCCAGCGACGAGAGGCGCTGCATCACCGATTCGCCCCCCGCCGCGACGCCGAGGACGTGGGGCAACTGGTGCACGATGATGATGACGCCGATGCCGCCCAGGAAGCCCGTCACGATGGGCACCGACATGAAGTCGGCCAACCACCCCAGTCGGAACAGGCCCACGATCACCAAGAGGACCCCGGTCACGACGGCCGCGGCGGCCACCAACCCGTAGTACTGCGCACTGGCGGGCAGCGACACCCGTAGGAGCGCGACCGCGAACAGGGGGGCGATGGTGGAGTCGGCCCCGACCGAGACGATGGGGTTCGACCCGAAGGCCGCGAACACCAGGGTCGCGGCGATGAAGGCGATCATCGCCGCGAAGGCCGGCACGCCGGCCAGTTGCGAGGTGGCCAACTGCTCGGGCACCGCGATGGCCAGCAACGTCACCCCGGCCAGGACCTGTCCCGCGGCGTTACGCCTCGTCACCCCGGCCAGTAGCTCTCGTATCCCGAACCGTGGCGCCCGTTCGCCGATGGGCGTTCGTTCGCGGTGGTCGCTCGCCGGCGTTTTCGCCATGCGCCCACCCTAAACCTCGCGGCTCACGCCGTGTTGACCACCCGAAAAGTTTCGCCGAGGCGTCCCGCGGGCAGACCCGCCACTTCGGCGTTCGACGTGGCCCACGAGCGCATCGTGTCCTCGAGGTCGGCGCGGTCGCCCACCTGTGAGACGTGACGGCGCAGCGCCGCGAGCTTCGTCGCGAAGGTGTCGGTGATATCCACCACGAGATTCGGGGTCAGACCGCCGACCCAGACCGTGGGCACGGCGTGCGGCGCGTAGCCCTCGTCGAGCAATTCGGGGAACGCGTGGGGATTGCGCGCGTCGGGGTAGACGGCGCGCAGGGTGGCCTCGCCCGCCGCCAGGTGATCCGGGTGTGACGCGTAGATGCGCTCGTAGTTGCGCTCGGGGTTCTGGGTGATCACCAGGTCGGGTCGGTGCGAACGTATGACGCGCGCGATGGCTTTGCGCAGCTCCAACGTCGGCTCCACTCGCCCGTCGGGCCAGCGCAGAAACGTGAGGTCCGTGACGCCCACGGTGGCCGCGGCCGCGGTCTGCTCGCGCTCGCGCTCGGCCGCGCGCTCCTCGCGAGTGAGCGTCGAGCCGTCGCCCCCGGCGTCACCCGACGTCACCAGGCAGTAGGCCACGTCGACTCCGTGACCGGTCAGGACCGCCATCGTGCCCGCCATGCCGAAGTCGATGTCGTCGGGGTGCGCGACCACGACCAGGGCGCGAGTGAGGGCGGCGTCGGGTTGGTAGACGCGCAACGCGGGCTCGCTCACGACGCCACGGTCTCCTTGGTGGGGTCCCAGTGCGCGAGGTCCTTGAGGCGCGGGTCATTGGAGAAGACCTCGACGACGGGGCGCTTCATCCCCAGTCGCCGCATGATCACCTCCGCCTCGATGATCTGGTTCCACAGCAGGAGCGAGACGACCACGCCGGTGGACCCGGCTCGGGCGGTGCGCCCCGAACGGTGCAGGTACGCCTTGTGGTCCTCGGGCGGGTCGAAGTGCATGACGCAGTCCACCCCGTCGATGTGCAGGCCGCGCGCGGCGACGTCGGTGGCCACCAGGACCGCCAACTTGTCGGCGCTGAAATCGGCCAACGCCTTCTCTCGTTGACTCTGTCGAAGGTCGCCGTGGATGGCGGCGGCGTCGACGCCCTCCTTCTCGAGCTGCTCGACGAGACGATCGGCCCCGCGCTTGGTGCGACAGAAGATGATCGTCTTTCCGAACGAGTTGCAGATGGTGGCGGCCACCTTGATCCGGTCCATCTGGTGCACCGTCAAGAAGTGGTGCACCATGAGCGACACGGTTTGCGAGTCACTGGCCACCTCGTGGAAGACCGGGTCGGTGAGGTAGCGCTTGACGAGGCGGTCGATGGCCCCGTCCAGGGTCGCCGAGAACAACAGGGTCTGGTGCGGGTGCTCGGCGATGCGGCGAAGGACCCACTCCACCTGGGGCATGAATCCCATGTCGGCCATGCGGTCCGCTTCGTCCAAGACGAGTACGTCGAGTTTCTCCACGTTCAACTCGCCGCGGTCGCCGAGGTCGATCAGTCGACCCGGCGTGGCGATGATGATGTCGCACCCGCGGCGCAACGACTTGACCTGGCGCTCGATGTCGGCGCCGCCGTACACGGCGTTGACGTGCAACCCGAGGGCGGCCCCGAGGGGTTCCATCACCTCGTGCACCTGCACCGCGAGCTCGCGCGTGGGCAAGAGGACGAGGCCGCGGGGCCGGGCCGGGCCGCCCTCGACCCGCGGGAGGGTCGCACTGGCCGCCACCCGCTGGAGCATCGGCAGACCGAAGCCCAAGGTCTTACCCGAGCCGGTCTTCGCCTTACCGCAGACGTCGCGTCCGGCGAGTGCGTCGTGGATGGTCATCGCCTGGATCGGGAAGGCGGTGGTGATCCCCTGGGACGACAGGACCGCCACCAATTCGCTCACGACGCCGAGTTCGGCGAACGTCTTCTTCGTATCGTAGGAGTCGTGAGACGCGGGCGTCTCGACCTTTTCGTCATTCATGGGCCAACAGTCGTTTCTCGGTTGGACCCGGAACCGGCGTTCAAAAGGAGGGCCCAAGCTCACTTCTAGAGCTTCGCTCCTAGTCTAGGTGCGAGACCGACGAACCCACCACGACCACCAGGAGCGACATGTCACGACTCACCGCGGGCGCACCCGCCCCGCCCTTCTCCCTGCCCGATCACGAGGGCCGACTCGTCACGTCGGACTCGCTCCTCGGGCGCCGCTACGTGCTGTACTTCTACCCCGCCGACGACACCCCCGGGTGCACGGTGGAGGCGTGCGGATTCCGCGACGAAATGGCCGACTTCACCGGCCTCGGGGTGCGGATCCTCGGCGTCTCACCCGATCCGGCCGCATCGCACGTGGCGTTTCGCGCCAAGTACGCCCTCGAGTTCGACCTCTTGAGCGATCCCACCACGACGACCATGGCGGCGTACGGCGCCTACGGCGAGAAGATGCTCTACGGCAAGACGGTGGTCGGCGTCATCCGCTCCACTTTCGTCGTGGGGCCGACCGGTCGGATCGAGCACGCCTGGTACGGCCCGCGCACCCAAGGGCACGCCGCGCGCGTGCGCGCCGCGATCCAGGGCTAGCGGCGCGGCCGCGCGTGACGCGGCGGCTTCTTCATCGAGCGCCAGCGGTGCCACACGCCCGCGGCCAGCACCAGCACGATCAGGGCCGCGATCGGGTACTGGGCGCTGTGGAAGTACTTGACGAAGTACTGGTTCTTGCCGGCGTGGTACCCCAGCTCGGTCAAGAGAATCGCCCAGACCACCGAGCCGACGGTGGTCAAGACGAAGAACCGCAGGCGCTTCATCTCGGCGAGACCCGCCGGCAGGGAGATGAGGGCCCGCACCACGGGCACCAGGCGACCGAAGAGCACCGAGGGCGTGCCGTACTTCTCGAACCAGACCTCGGACGCGTCGAGGTCGTGGTGCGAGAGGAGCAGGTACTTGCCGTAGCGGTCGACGATCGCGCGTCCCGCGTAGCGGCCCAGTTCGTAGGCGATGATCGAGCCCAGCACTTCGCCGACGGAACCGACGACGATGACGGTGACCACGTTGAATTGCGGGTGCACGGTGAAGGCGGTCGTGCAGAAGGCGCCGGCCAATCCGAAGGCGACCTCCGAGGGGATGGGCAGGCACGCCGAGGAGAGGACCGTGACGAGGAAGAGGCCGAAGTAGCCGTAGGCGGAGATGAAATGTTGCATTGCTCCATTCTTCACGTTTTGCGTCCGGCCTCGCGACGCCCCCAGGAATTCTTACCTTTGGTGCTGAGAACACCAGTAGGACGTGCGTCCGCCGATGATGTTGACGCGCATCGCGGCGCCGTCGCGGGGGCAGAGCCCCCCCGGGAAACGGGCGACCATGTGGTCGCCCAGGTGCGACCCGCCCCGTCGGCGCAGGGTCCTCATGGTCTGCGTGAAGGAGGAATACAGGGCGGCGCGCTGTTCGTCGGTGAGTCGCCCGGTCGGCGTGCGCGGATCGATGCCCGCGCGAAACAGGATCTCGTCGCCCAGCAGGTTGCCCACGCCGGCGACCACGGACTGGTCGAGGAGGCGCGCCTTGATGGCCGGTCCCTCGCCGCGCGCCACCGTGACGACGCGCGCGAACTGGACTCGGGTGAGCGAGAGGGCGTCGGGGCCGAGCTCGCTCAGGTCGGGGTCGATCTCCACGCGCGCGAGGCGACGGGGGTCGTGCAGGAGCAGGCGTCGTCCGTCGGCGAACTCGAGTCCCGCGCGGACCCACGCCGCGCGAAAGGTGTGCGGCCCGTAGAACAGACCGTCGACGCCCGTCGCGGAGTCGATGAGCAGGACCCCCGTCATGCCAAAGCGCACGCCGAGGCGGACGCCGGTGGTCTCGAGTAACAACAGTTTTCCCCGGCGGTCCGTCGCGGTCACGGTGAGCCCCTTGACCGCGCGCGCCCACTGGGCGGTCGACATCAACTTCTTCGCCGCGTAGGCGTCACTCCAGCCCCTCGTGACGGTCGCCCCGACCACCCCATCGGCCAGTTGGCGGTAGGACTCGACTTCCAACACTTCGGGCACGTCGGCACACTATCGAACGGCGAGGGACCCTTACTAAGGTTGACCCCATGGCTCTTGAAAAACCCCAATGGCGAGAACTCTTCCGCGAAGTCGTCACCTCCGGCCTGTGCACCGGGTGCGCCGCCTGCGTGGTCGCGTGCCCGCACGATGTGTTGGACTACGAGAGCGGGGACGGGGTCTACCGTCCCTGGCACCTCGACGTCGACGGGGGTCGCGAGGACTGCACCCACGGCGTCAAGGGGTGCACGATGTGCACCCGCGCCTGTCCGCGTTTTCGCAACTGGGAGAGCGAGATCGACACCCACCGTTTCGCCCGCGAGCGCCGCGAGGACGAGGTCTACGGGATCGGCGACGTGCTCTTGGCGCGTTCGACCGACGAGAGTCTGGTGGAGAACGGTCAGGACGGGGGGTTCGTGTCGACGCTCCTGGTCTACGCCCTCGAGAACGACCTGATCGACGCGGCCCTGGTGAGCGGACTCGAAGGAGACGGCGCGACCTGGCGCGCGCAGCCGCGCGTGGCGCGCACGCGCGAGGACGTCGTGGCCACCGCCCAATCGCGTTACACCTACAGCGCCAACCTGCTCGCCTACCCCGAGGCCGTGGCGGCCGGGGCGGAACGCATCGCGCTCGTCGGGATGGGTTGCATGGCCTCGGCCCCCGGCGCCATGCAAACGCGCAAGGCGGGTAAGGTCGCGCGGCGCCTCAGTCTCACGATCGGGCTGCTGTGCTCGAAGACCTTCGACGACGCCATCTTCGAGGAGCTCTTCGAGAAGCGCTACGGGCTGAAGCGCGCCGACATCGTCAAGATGAACATCAAGGGCGTCTTTCAGATCTGGACCCGCGACGGCGCCTACCACGAGGTCCCCTTGAAGGAGGCGCACGCCTACACCCGCGCGGGCTGCACGAGCTGCCCCGACTTCGCCGCCGAACACGCCGACCTCTCGGCGGGGGGCATCGGCGCCTACAACGACTGGACGCTCGTCATCGTGCGCACCGACCAGGGTCGAGGACTCGTCGCCGCCCTCCAGGAGCGCGGGTTGATCGAGACCCGGCCCGGCGACGACGACCCGGGAGCCGTGGCCCTGCTGCACAAACTCGCCCAGGTGTCGCGCAAGCGCTGGCCCGAGGACGCGGTCCCGGGACCCCGACGCATTCCCGTGCGGGCGTCGTGCCGACCGTGGCGCGCACCCCCACCCCCGCCCCCACCACGGTCTTCCTGGTTCGCCACGGCGTCACCGGGACCACGGGCAAGGTCTTGCCCGGCCGCGCGCCGGGTCTGCACCTCTCGCCGCGGGGCCGCGAACAGGCCGAGCGCGTGGCCCAGCGATTCGCCGAGTTGACGACCCCGCCGAGCGCGATCTACGCCTCGCCGCTCGAGCGCACCCGCGAGACCGCCGCGCCCCTCGCGCGGACCCTGGGCCGTCGCGTGGCGATCAACCGTGGTCTGATCGAGTGCGATTTCGGCGACTGGACCGGCGCGTCCCTCGCGTCGTTGCGCAAGAAGCCCGAGTGGCGCGCCGTGCAGCACGCGCCCAGCACCTTTCGCTTCCCCAACGGCGAGTCCTTCACCGAGATGCAGTTACGGATGTGGACGACGCTGGAGGGTCTGGCGCAACGTCATCGCGGCGAGTCCCTCGTGGTGGTCAGCCACGCCGATCCGATCAAGGCCGCCGTGACCTACGCCCAGGGGGTACCCCTGGACCTCTTCCAGCGCACCGTTATCTCGACGTGCTCGGTCAGCGTCATCGTCTTCACCCCGACCACGCCCGTCGTCGCGGGCGTGAACACCACCGGAACACTCCAGGAGCTCGTCGCATGAACTACGAATTCAACGCCCCCGACAAGGTCATGGTGGGCGTGCGCGGTGAGGTGGGGGCGCGACTCTTCCTCCTCCAGGCGCGTCAGGGTCGTCGACTCGTCATCCTCAAGTGCGAGAAACTCCAACTGGCCGCGCTGGCGCAGTGGATATCGCAGGTCCTCGACGACATGGGTCGGCCCGGTCACCTGCCCGAGGACCTCGCCCTCGAACCCGAGTACGAGGTCGACTTCTCGGTGGGTGACATCGCCATCGCGGTCGACGAGGAACGCGACGTCATCGAGGTCACCTTCGAGTCCCTCGACGAGACCGACGACACCGCGACCCTCACGCTGACCAAGGAGTGGGCCGGGGCCCTGGCCATCGCCA
Organism: Actinomycetes bacterium; assembly: GCA_021841725.1. Lineage (GTDB taxonomy): Bacteria > Actinomycetota > Acidimicrobiia > Acidimicrobiales > RAAP-2 > RAAP-2. The sequence goes on from JAKCEC010000005.1 coordinate 17,625, forward strand.
TCACCCGCCTCGTCGAGGCCGGGCGCCCGCCCTGTCCCCTCTGTGGCGGCCCCCTCGATCCACGAGGACACGACTGTCCGCGCACCAACGGACATCGCGCGCCCGTGCGCTGAGCGTGCGTCGCGACGACCAACTCCAACTCCTGCGCCACGGCGCCGTGGTCGTCGAAGGTCGCGTCCCCGGCTCCTCCAACCAGGCCCTGCTCGTCAGCGTGAGCCTCGACGGGGTCACGGCGCGGGCCTGCTACAAGGCGGAGGCCGGCGAACGGCCGCTCTGGGACTTCGCCGACGGGCTGTGGCGACGCGAGGTCGCCGCCGGTGAACTCGACCGGCTGCTCGGTACCGACCTGGTGCCGAGTACCGTCGCCCGCGACGACCTCCCCTTCGGCGTGGGCTCGCTGCAGTGGTGGATCGACGGCGCCACCGAGGACCACTACTTCACCTTGCGCGAGAAGGAGTCGCTCCTCCCCTGGTTCACCGACCTGTGCGCCTTTGACGTCGTCGCCAACAACGCCGACCGCAAGGGAGGCCACATCCTCTTCGACGGCGAGCGCTGTTGGGCCATCGACAACGGATTGTGCTTCCACGAGGAGGAGAAACTGCGCACGGTCATCTGGGAATACGCCGAGGAGGCCCTGCCCGATCGGCTCCTCGAACCCCTCGCGCGCCTCGCTCAGGGTGAGAGTGGGGAGCTGGGGTACTACCTCAGCGCCGCCGAGGTCGCCGCCACCGTGGCGCGCGCGCACGGGCTCCTCATCGCCAGTAGCTTCCCCTCGCCCAACGAGGAGGGCGACTGGCCGCCCTACCCCTGGCCCCTCATCTAGGGCGCCCTAGATGAGGGGGACGAGGTCCGCCTCGAACTCCGGCACCCCCGACTCGAGCAGGAAGAACGTCACGAGCGCGCCCACCCCGAAGAAGCCGGCCGCCCACCAGAAGGCGACGGTGTAACCGTGGATGGTGGCGTCGGTCACGTTCACGCGACACGTGAGGTGACCCGGCAGATTCTGACAACTCACCCGACGCGTGGTGATGACCGCGATCGTATTGAGCAGCGCCGTCCCCACGGATCCGCCGATCTGCTGGGCCGTGTTGACGAGGGCCGACGCGGCGCCCGCGTCGCGCGCTTCGATGCCCGCCGTCGCACTCGCGGTGGACGGTGCGTAGATGAGCCCCAGGCCCAATCCGGTGACGACGAGTCCCGGCAGGACGTGGCCGAGGTAGTCCGCGTGCGCGGGGAGGCGAGTGAACAGGATCATCCCCATCATCGCCAGCAGCATTCCCACGGGCACGAGGGGACGCGGACCCACCAGGTCCAAGAGCCGCGCACTGGCCAGCGACGCCGAGACCGCGAGGGCGCCGACCAGCGGCAAGAAGAGGACGCCGGTCTTGAGGGGGGTGTACCCGAGCGTGTTCTGCAGGTAGTACGCCAGGAACAGCGACACCCCGAAGAGGCCCATGGGCGTGACGAAGAGGGCGATGAGCGAACCGCCCCTCGTGCGATTGGTCACGATGCGCAGGGGCAAGAGGGGTTTCTGGGAGTGGTTCTGCCACAGCACGAAGAAGAACAGCAGGACACCCCCGACGGCGAGGCTCAACCAGGTGTCAAAGTTCCCCCACCCCGTGGTGACCGCCCGCGACAGGCCGAACACCAGGGAGAAGATCCCCACGCTGGCGAGGACGGAGCCGACGAGGTCGAGGTGGAACGTGCGCTCCCCGCGGCCGCCCTCGACGAAGAGGGCCACCCCGATCAGCGAGAGCAGGGCGAAGATCACGTTGATGCTCAGGCACCACCGCCAGGAGGCCCACTGCGTCAACGCCCCACCCAGCAGCAGGCCAACGGCGGCCCCCGAACCCCCCACCACCCCGAAGATCACGAAGGCCCGGGCGCGTTCCTTGGGTTCGCGGAACGACACCGTCACGACCGCCAGAGCCGCGGGTGCGAGCACGGCCCCGAAGACCCCCTGGACGGCGCGCGCGCTGACGAGCTCGGCGAACGTCGACGCCGTACCACCCGCCGCGGACGCCGCCGCGAATCCCACCAATCCGATGACGAGGGTCGTGCGATGGCCCCAGAGGTCACTCAAACGACCGCCGAGGAACATCAAGGAACCAAAGGCCAACGCGTAGGCGGTGATGAGCCACTGTCGGTTGGCCGCCGAGAAGTTCAAGTCCACTTGGGCGCGGGGCAACGCGATGTTGATCACCGTCACGTCCAGGGCCACCATCAACTGGGCCACGCTGACCGCGACGAGCGCCCACCACCGACGATCGTGTGACGGGGCGGCGAGTTCCATACAGTTGCGTCCAGCCTAAAGAATGGGGGTCGCGTCGTGCGTCACGCCGTCACCCACTGACCGTGCGTCAAGCCGTGGGCGTGCGCGACCTCAGGGCGGCGATCACGGCGGGGAGCACCGTGTGGACGTCGCCCACCACACCGAGGTCACTGATCGCGAAGATCGGCGCGTCGGGGTCCTTGTTGATCGCGAGGATGTACGACGAGCCCTTCATTCCCACCATGTGCTGGGTCGCCCCCGAAATACCGCAGGCGACGTAGAGTTCCGGCTTGACGGTCTTGCCGGTCTGACCGACTTGGTGCGAGTACGGTACCCACCCGGCGTCGACGATGGCGCGGCTCGCGCCGGGCGCCCCGTGCAGTAATCGCGCCAGTTCCTCGACGAGTTCATAGGACGCCGCGTCACCGAGGCCGCGACCTCCCGACACCACGACGGCGGCGTCTTCGAGGGCGGGACCACTGCGTTCGGCGACGTGCGACGCACGGAGGGTGGCGTCGCGCGTGGCGGATGCCGCCGGGGTCACGTCCTCGCGCGTGGCGGCGTTCGCGCCGGTCACCTCGGCGACGAAGGATTTCGCCCGCACCACGATCAGCCCCGGCGCCCCCGCGGCGAATCGCGCGATCACAGTCTGGGTACCCCCGAAGACGGGGTGCTCGGTCTCGAGGTGCTCGCCGGCGCGCAAGCCCGTCACGTTGGTCAAGACCGGGACGTCCAGTAACACCGAGAGGCGCGCGGCGATGTCGCGCCCGTCGTTGCTCGTCGGGATCAACACGGCGTCGGGATCCTCGTCCCCGAGCAGGCGCGCCACCGTCGC
>JAKCEC010000145.1 GCA_021841725.1 Actinomycetes bacterium
CCGTGACGCGCGCAAGGGGATCAAGCCGTCGGACCACGCCCCGGTGGTGGCGGAACTCAACTCGTAGTGCGCGAACGCCCGAGGACCGTGGGGGCGTCGACGTCGGTGTCGAGGGGGGCCGCCGCCTCGAGCTCGCGGCGAATGGCCGCGAGGCGCTGGCGGCGCCGCTCGCCGGTGACGGGCTCGTCGCGCCGGGCGATCTCCTCGAGCACGCCGTCGATGGCCGCGAGAAATCGAGAGGGGGAGCGATCGGGAAAACGGGGGTCGTTGCGACCTTTGCTCCAGGTGATTAAGAGAGTCGATTCGGCGCGACTCAGGGCGACGTACGCGAGACGCTGTTCCTCGGCCAGTTCTTCGGGCGTGGTGGCGTTGTAGTGCGGGAGTTGACCCTCGGCCCAACCGACCGCGACCACGTGCGCGAACTCGAGACCCTTGGCGCGGTGGATCGTTGAGAGCGCGACGGCGTCGCTGGCGTCGGGCTCGACGCGCCGCGACGCCACCTCCGGGGAGCTGAGGTCCGAGGCGGGGGAGTGTTCGAGTCCACGCCGTTCCCAGGGGATGCCCGCCGTCTCGAGGGCGCTCTCGATGACGTCGAGTTGCGCGTTGGTACGCGCGAGCACCGCCATCGAGCGCCACGGACTACCGGGCTGGTGATGCACGGACAACCACGTGGCGACGTGCTGCGCTTCCTCGAGGTCGGTGCCGTAGGCGCGTACGAGGGGCACCTCGCCATCGTCGTGGGCGGGCACGATGCCCCGGGCCCCGGGTTCGAGCAGCGTGTTGGCGACGGCGATGATGTGCGCGGTGGAGCGGTGATTGCGGGTGAGGTCCAAGACGACCGTGTCGGGCCAGGTGCGCACGATGTCCTCCAGCAGGCGCGGATTGGCGCCGTTGAAGCCGTAGATCGATTGATTGGGGTCGCCGACGCAGAACAAATCGGGATCGTCGCCGGCCATCTGGGCCAGGAGCATGAACTGCAGCGGATTGATGTCCTGGGCTTCGTCGACGAAGATCGCGCGCGTGCGGTGCCGGAACGCGGCGCGCACGTCGGGCTCGTCGCGCAGCAGGGCGATCGCCTCGGCGAGGAGCAGGTCGAAGTCGAGGACGCCGCGACTGCGGCACAGGCCGACGTAACGGTCGAGCACGTCGGCGAAGGTGGCCGGGGGCATCGGGGTGGCGCGCCGCGACTTCTTCGCGGCGCGGGCGTAGGTGGCGCCGTGGAAACCCTGACTGAGCGCCCAGCCGATCTCCTGCTCCAGACGCGGTAACTGCCAGTCGTCGAGCTTGACCTCGCCCTCCTCGCGCAACTGGTGGGCCAGGAGGGTGACGATGCGCCGACGGCTCGCCTCGATGGTGAGGGGCTTGAGGTGGTGATCCTGGCGGTACTCGTTGACGAGGGTCATCGCCGCCCGGTGAAAGGTGCCGGCGCGCACGTCGCGGATGCCCGCACGGTAGAGGCGCCGGCGCAACTCCTCGCCCGCCTTGCGGGTGAACGTCATCGCGAGTACCTGGTCCGCACCCACGTCGTCGAGGGCGATGCGTCGCTGAATGCGCAAGGTGAGCACGTGGGTCTTACCGGATCCGGCGGTCGCGCGTACGAGTAGGCGCCGCGCGTCCGAGGTGACGGCCTCGCGTTGTTCGGGGGTGAGCCCCACTAACAGGTCCGCGGAGAAACCGATGTCGTCGCTCATGGTGCCCCCGACGCTACCGTCCCCGCGTGACGCGGGTCGTCGGCGGCTCGGGCCCCGACCCCGACGAGCGACCCGGCGGGTGCCGGGGGCTTCACTAACCTGAAGGGCGTGCTGCGAGCCTACGGTGAGGGGAATATCTTTGGTGAGGCCTACGGCGAGGGACCCGTCCGGGTGGTCTGGCTCCACGGCTGGGCGCGCACCTGCGCAGATTTTGCTGCGAGCGCCGCCCTCCTGGCCGACGAGGGGATCGCCTCGGTGGCGCTCGATCTGCCCGGTTTCGGCGCCTCGCCACTGCCCCCGAGCGCGGGCGGCAGCGACCAGTACGCCCGGCTGCTCGAGCCGGTGTTGGCCCCGTGGGGGTCGGAGGGGCTGATCCTCGTCGGTCACTCCAACGGCGGGCGGGTGGCGACCCGACTGACCCTCGCGCGACCCGATGTCGTGTCGGGGCTGGTTCTCACGGGTGCGCCGCTCGTACGCGTCGGCGCCGCGCGGCGTCCGCCGCGCGCGTACCGGGCGCTACGCGCCCTGCACCGTCGTGGGGTACTGAGCGAGGCGCGTATGGAACGCGCGCGCCAGCGCTACGGATCGAGTGATTACCGCAACGCGACCGGTCTCTTGCGCGAGATCCTGGTCGCGAGCGTCAATGAGAGTTTTGAGGGGCAACTCGAGCGCGTCGACGTGCCGGTGACGCTGGTGTGGGGGGCCGACGACCACGACGTCCCCGTCGAGGTCGCCCGCCACATCCGCGCGGGGTTGACCCACTCGCCCGAGGTCGAACTCGACGTGTTGGCCGCGACCGGTCACCTGGTACCGACCCAACGGCCGGCGGAGTTGGCCGCCCACGTACGTCGACTGGTCGCGCGCGCGTGAACGTGGCACTCGCGACCCTCGCGGGGCTCGGCCTCGCCCTCGCGTTCGTGAGCCAGTGGGTGCGTTGGCTCCGGGTGCTGCAACGTGAACACTACGAGCCCGCCTCGCCGCTACGTTTCTGGCGTCGTTGGACCTTCCCGTCCTGGGGCGACCTGGTGGCGACGAGTGGCGCGCGCGACGCGTTGTTCGTCGTGTCAACCGTGCTGTGGGGCCTGGTCCCGGTGACCCTCGTCCTCGCCATCGCGGGACACTTCGCGGTCGCGCTGGTGGTGGACGCCCTGCTCTACGGCGCCCTGTGCCCCCCGGGGCTCTCGGCGCGCGGGCGCACCGGCGCGCTGCAGTGGACGCGTCGGCTCCGAACGGTGGCCGGGGGCCAGTTGGTCCTCGCGTTCCTCGCGGTGGCCGGGGGGGTGATCCTGGGCCACCCCCTCGTCGCGGCCGCGCTGGTGGTGGTGACGGTCCCGGGTACCCTGGCGGTCGCCGCCGCGATTCTCGAACCCTACGAGCGTCACCGGGCGCAGGCCTTCGTCGCGCGCGCACGTCAACGATTGGCGCGCGTGCGCCCGACCGTGGTCGCGATCACTGGTTCCTACGGCAAGACCTCCACCAAGAACCACCTGGCCGACCTGCTGAGTGGCGACGGCGGGGTCGTGGCGACACCCAAGAGTTTCAATAATCGCGCGGGTCTCTCGCGCGCCATCAACGAGAACCTGTCCGACGACACCCGGGTCTTCGTGGCCGAGATGGGTACCTACGGTCCCGGGGAGATCCGCGACCTGTGTGAGTGGTGCCCCCCCGACGTGTCGGTGGTGACCGCCATCGGACCCGTGCACCTCGAGCGCATGAAGAGTCTCGACGTCATCGAGCGGGCCAAGTTCGAGATCACCGCGCGCGCACGGGTCGTGGTCGTTAACGTTGACGACCCGCGACTGGCGTCGTGGCCCGCGCGACTCAGCGACCGGCGGGTGCGCACCGCCGGTTCTTCGAGCGAGTCGGCCGACGTGCGAGTGGTCCCCACGGGGGAACACTGGCGCGTGATCGTCGACGGTGAGGAGGTCGCGACGATGGACCGCGTGCCGGGGGTGCAGGCGACCAACGTCGCGTGCGCCCTCGCGGCGGCCCTCGAAGTGGGTGCGCTGACCGGCGAGTTGCCCCGGCGTCTGCGTGCGATACGTGCGGTCGCGAATCGCGCCACGCGCAGTACCGCCGCGTCGGGCGTGGTCGTGATCGACGACACCTTCAACGCCAATCCCGCCAGCGCGCGCGCCTCGCTCGCGGCCTTGATGGAGGGGGACGCGCCACGACGCGTCGTGGTCACGCCCGGGCTGGTCGAACTCGGCGCGTCCCAGCGCGGCGAGAACGAGACGTTGGCGCACGAGATCGCCCAGCGCGGCGTCGAACTGGTGATCGTCGGTCGCACGAATCGCGCGGCGTTGCGACGCGGGTACGGCGGCGCAGTCCGTGAGTTCGCCACGCGCGAGGGGGCCGTGG
>JAKCEC010000146.1 GCA_021841725.1 Actinomycetes bacterium
AGGTTGTCGCGCAGGTGCTGCACCGAGGACGTGCCCGGGATGAGCAGGATGTTCGCCGAGCGCTGTAACAACCACGCCAGTGCCACCGTCATCGGCGAGACGCCGTGTCGGAGCGCGACGCCCCCGAGGGCGTCGGACTGCAACGGGGTGAACCCCCCCAGGGGGAAGTAGGGGACGTAGGCGATGCCCTGGGTCGCGAGGCTGTCGATGAGGTCGTCGTCGTCGCGGTGGGCGATGTTGTAGAAGTTCTGCACGCACACCACCGGCGCGATGGTCTGGGCTTCGGCGACCTGTTGCGCCGACACCGTGCTCACCCCGAGGTGACGGATAAGGCCCTCGCGCTGCATCTGCGCCAGCGCACTGAAGGGCTCCTCCAACGAGCCCTCGTCGGGCTCGGAGAAGCCGCCCACGCGAAGGTTCACCACGTCGAGGACGTCCAGACCCAAGTGCGCCAGATTCTCGTGGACGGCCTGACGCAACTCTTCGGGCCGGCGCGCGTGGGGCCATCCACCCGCGTCGTCGCGACGTGCGCCCACCTTGGTCACCAGATGCAGCGTCGCCGGGTAGGGGTGCAACGCCTCCTTGATGATCTGATTGGTGACGTGGGGACCGTAGAAGTCGCTGGTGTCGATGTGGGTCACGCCCGCGTCCACGGCCGCCCGCAGCACCGCCACCGCCGCGTCACGGTCCCTCGGGGGACCAAAGACGTGCGGACCCGCGAGTTGCATCGCGCCGTAGCCCACGCGCGTCACCGTGACGCCCTCGGCCAGGGTGTAGGTACCGCCTAAATCGGTCGCCTCAGACATCGGGTTCCCTTCGTCGGGGTTCGAGTGCGGTGGAGACACCGCCGCGCGCGAGCCTAGCGGCCCGCCGCCGACGACTTTGCGGTGCGCGTGGCGTCAGCGCACGTCGAGCTTCGATGACCACCACCGGCATACTCGCGACGCGCTCGAGGGACCGGTGGTCGCCTAGCAGGCTTGGTCGGTGTCGATCCCGTTAGCGGCGCTGCCCTGCACCAGCCAGGTGGGAACGCTCAGGGTCCCCGAATCAAAGCTCGAGGTACACGGGCCGCCCGCGACCCAGTTGGCGCTCGCCAGGGGCGTCGTCGTCCAACGACTCGAGCCCGTGATACTGGCCCACATCGAGGGCGTCGAGTAGAACCCCCCGAGCCCGAGGGTGGTCATCTGGGAACTGATGCCGTCCAGTGTCAACTGATTGAGGGCCAGGTTGGTCGACCAACTGTTGGCGGTCTCCACGTCGGCCCACCACAGGGTGGGCGTCGACGAGGACCAGGTGGTGAGGAAGGCGTGGGCCGAGTCGACCTCGCTGCACCCGATCGCCCAGGCCTCTTCGTCCTGTTTCAACTGGTGACCCCGGGCGGTGCCGTAGACGCCCGCGCTCGACGACGCGCCCGCGCAGGTCGCGTCGACACTCTTGGCGTAAGCCCCCGCGTAACCGGTGTTGAAGTAGGCCGACGGCGCGAGGGTGGTAGCGCCCGTCGCGGCGCTCCACTCCCCCGCGGCGCAGGAGTTCGTCGAGAAGGGTCGTCCCCCGCCCAGTCCCACGACGGCGAAGTAGTCGCCCGTGGGAGCCGTCGCCGCACAGTTCGGGTGTCCGACGTCGTAGCCCACGGAGGCCGGCGTCGAGGACGGATTGATATAGGGATTAGCGGTGGCGGCCGTCGCCGGGGCCTGCACGAGAGCGACGACGAGCACGGCGACCGCGAAGACCCCACCGGATCGCCTCGTAGCCACTCGCCGTAACGGACGAATCAGGCCACGCTGAAGTCCCACGACACCCATCACGACCCCCGTCACCCGAATCTCCGACGACTCAACTCTAACTCAGTGGGTGGCCGCGCTGACCGCGACGCCCCGGAATCTCGCGGCCCGCCGCCCGCCCTCGGGGGTTAGAAGTTACTGGTGTCGGCGACGTTGTCGAAACGCGCGAACTCACCGCGCCACGTGAGGTGGGCGGTGCGGGTCGGCCCGTTACGGTTCTTGCCCACGATGATCTCGGCCTCGGACTTCTTATCGTTCGCCACCTCGCCGTACTGTTCGGCCCGGTACAGAAACAGGACCACGTCGGCGTCTTGCTCCAGCGAACCGGACTCGCGCAGGTCGCTCATCATCGGCCGCTTATCGGCGCGCTCCTCGAGTTTGCGCGACAACTGCGACAGCGCGATGACCGGACAACTCAACTCTCGCGCGAGGATCTTGAGGGCTCGGCTCATCTCGGACACCTCGACTTGGCGATTCTCGGCGCGACCACGCGAGCTCATCAACTGCAGGTAGTCGATGATGACCACACCGAGGTCGCCGTTCTGCTGCTTGATCCGTCGCGCGCGCGAGCGGACGTCCATCACCGTCAGGCTCGGGTTGTCGTCGATGAACACCTTGGCGGACTGCAGGTAACTGAAGGCGTCCTGCGCGCGGTTCCAGTCGGCGTCGCTCAGGTCACCGGTGCGCAGTTTGGACGAGTCGATGCGGGCGGTCGAGGCGAGGATGCGCTCGGCGAGTTCTTGACGACTCATCTCGAGGGAGAAGAAGAGAGCCGGGCGGTTCACCACGGCGCCCACGTGCGTCAAGATGCCCAGGGCGAAGGCCGTCTTGCCCATCGCCGGACGGGCGCCCACGATGGTCAGGCTGTGGGGCTGCAGGCCCTGCAAGACGAGGTCCAGGGAGCGGTAGCCGGTCTCGAGACCGTTGAATTGACCGCGCGTCTCCCCACGCTCTTCGAGGATGTTGGCTTCGGCGACGAGCAGTCGTTGCAGCGGCGACACCGTGTCGAGGCGATTGGTGTCGCCGATCTGATTGATCTTGCGCTCGGCGTCGTCGATGAGTCCCACCACGTCGTCGGTGGCCACGTAGGCGTCGTCGACGATCTCACCGGCCGCGGCGATGAGTCGGCGTTGTTGCGCCTTCTCGTGCACCACCTCGGCGTAGTGTCGCGCGTTAGCCGCCGAGGGCGTGTTCATCTGCAGCGAGGACAACAATCCGACTTCGACGGCGGCGGCGCCCTGCTCTTGGAGCTTGGCCTGGACCGTCACGTAATCGACCGGCTCGCCAGCGTTCGCCAGCGCGAGGATCGCGGTGAAGATCTGGGCGTGTAGCGGGCGGTAGAAGTCCTCGGGGTCCACCGTCTCGTACGCCACCGACACCGCCTCGGGCGAGAGGAGCATGGCGCCAATCAGCGACTCCTCCATTTCAATGGCGTTGGGGGGGACGCGTCCCGCGGAGGGGGGGAGCGCTCGGCCGCGGTCGGATTCAAGTTGTGTCATGGGCTATCAACGGTCGCCGATATCGCCTGTGTGTCACAAGAACAACAACGTGGGGATATCCCTGTGTGAAACACCATGACGACACGCTGACACGTCACTGTGACAGCGAACGCCGACGCCGGGGCCCGTGGCCCCGGCGTCGGCGTTCAGTTCAGGCGATCCGTGCTACTTGGCGACGACCTGCACCGTGATGGTGGCGGTGACCCCGTCGAAGAGTCGCGCCGACACGGTCGCCGGGCCCACTTCCTTGAGGTGCTCGTCCATGATGATGGCGTGGCGGTCCAGCGAGATATTGGTCGCCGTGCGCAGCGCGTTGACGATGTCGGCCTCGGTAATCGAACCGAAGAGTCGTCCGTTCGCGCCGGCGCGAGCCGCGACGGTGACCGTCGCCGCCTCGATCACCGCACGCTGGGTCTCCGCGGCGGTGCGGCTCTGCGCGTCGCGCAAGTCGCGGGCCTTGCGCATCGAGGCCGCCTGCACCTCCATGGTGTCGTTGGCCTGCAGGGCGGCCCCCGAGGGCAGGAGGAAGTTACGGGCGTACCCCGCCTTCACTTCGACGATGTCGCCTCGACGGCCCACGCCACGGACGTCAGAACGCAGGAGGACCTTCATTCGCCGACCTCCTCGAGGTTCACGTCGTCGGTGAGCTCGTTCTCCACGACCTCGACGACCTCGGCCTCGCTCGAACGCTCGGCGCCGTCGCGGTC
>JAKCEC010000147.1 GCA_021841725.1 Actinomycetes bacterium
ATCTCTCGACGCCCTGATGAAATTGGGCGACCACCTCACGTCCAGTCCTGACTGTTGCCTCGTCGCGTTCCAATTGGAGAACTCCCTCGTGGGCGACCTTCCCGTGTCACGCGGAACCTGTCAAGTCAACAACGGGCGCCTCACCCACGTCGTCGAGAGGCGTAACGTACACTTCACCCCCGACGGACTCGAGGCCGACGACGGCTTACTGCCACGATTCCTAGAGCCCGAAGCGCTGGTGTCCATGAACCTCTGGGGGTTTCAGCCCAACATTTGGCCCCTCATGCATCGAGAAATGACCGAACACGACTTCGAGGCCAGCCCCGAAGTGCTCCTGCCCACTTTCGTCGCGGGCGTGATGGCCCGCGACGGACTGGTCTTCTCCGTGCTCGAGACGAGTTCACGTTGCATCGGAGTGACCCACGCCGAGGACTTGCCGCTCGCGCAATTCCTCGTACGCGAGGAGATCAAGGCGGGACAGCGCCCGGAGTTTGCCTTCAGCTGAACCGACCCACGCCACCGGGTGGAATCAACGGGCACGCGAGGAGACTTCGGGCCTTCCCCCGGCTGGTCGTGGCACACGCGGCGGCGAATTCGTCGCGGACATCCCGTGAACCCGCCGATCGGTTATCTCGGTGACCGCCACGCTCGGGTTGGTGGAGGGCGTCGGCGCGGCGCCGTGCGCGAGTCGCCCGCGACTACTGGTCGGCGCGGGGCGCGTCACGCGCGCGGCGTCGGTCGCGCGGCGCATCAGAGCCAACCACCGTCGCCCCCGCGCGCACGCCGCGCCAGGTCGCCAAACGATGTGCAGCGAGATGGCCCGACGCGACCGCAGCGGGCAAGGCGCAGCCCTCGTCGCTCTCGTGACGGCAATTGCGAAATCGGCAGTGCAACGTGAGTTCGTCAATGTCGTCGAATACCTGGTCGAGACTGTGCTGGTCCGCGACGACCTCGGGCAACCGGATTCCCGGGATGTCGAGGAGCACGCCACCCGACGAGAGGCGATAGAGCTTGCGCGTGGTGGTCGCGTGGCGTCCCTCACCCCCGCGGCTGACGGTCCGCGTCAATTCCTCGGTGCCTTCGAGGGCATTGAGCAGAGACGTCTTACCGACGCCGGAGGCGCCCAACATGACGGCCGTCACACCGGCGGGAAGTCGGGCGCGCACCGCGTCGATGCCGGCGCCGGTGAGCGAACTCGTGAGAAGGACGCTCACCTCGGGCACCTGCTCCGCCACCACGGCGCAGAACGCGTCGGCGTCGCCCGGGGCGTCTACGTCGTCCAGCTTGGTCACGACGACCACCGGCGTCGCCCCTGAATCGAGAGCCATCATCGAGAGTCGCTCGAGCAGTCGCTCGTTGAGATCCAGGTTCACCGCGATAACGATGAGCACCACGTCGACGTTGGCCGCCATCACCTGCGGCTCCTTACCGTACGGGTGGGGCCGACGCAGTTCGCTGCGGCGCGCCATGACGTCCACGACACGCCGCTCCTCGATGACGACCCAATCCCCCGCTACCGGGGTTTGTGAGAGACCCTTCGCGAGTGAGCACAGACCCGCCCCTTCGGTCCCGTCGTGCTCTTGCCAGATGACGTTGGCGCTCGCCCCGTGCATGATGATCACGCGACCCAGGCACGCGTCGGCCGGCGCGACGAATGTGTCGCGAGTGCTCACGCCCAGTGATTGCAGAACCGTGGTCAACGCCACCTCATCACCACTGCGCTCGCGCCGAGTACCTTCACGCTCTCCATTATGACCGCGCGACCTCGCGTAGGCGTCGCGGCGCTGGCGGCGCGCTGCGCTCAGTGATGGGCCTCGTGCCAGAGCGCGTACCAGAGTTCCACCAGCAACTTGATCGTCGAGCGACTGGTGTCGAGCAACGAACGGACCACCGGGACCTCCGCGGGCGTGGATTCCGAACGCATCAACGTCGTCCGTCGAACGCCCGCACGCCAAGCGTGGGGACCGTCGCAATATCCCGGCGCGACCAGGGGACGAGGCTCGCGCGGGTCATCGTGGGTGACCCGTCACTCGCGTGGGCGTTCGCATCAGTGCGTCAGGGCACCGGCGAGGTGACGACCGTGTTGGGCCGCCACCCGCTCGGCCTCGGCGCGCATCTGCGCGGCCAAGTCCTTGAATTCGTCCAGGGCCGGGTTGACGCCCACCAGGGTGAACTCCGACTCGACCACGCGCAAGTCCAAACCCCACACGTCCTGGAGGATGCGACGTATCCAGCCCGAGGCGTGGTCCCAACCTTCTCGCGGCGTACCCGGTCCGTAGGCGCCGCCGCGAACGACGACGAGCGCCGCCGGTCGGTGCGCGAGAGTCTGGCCGGCGCGCGACGCCATCCGCGGGTCGGTGAGGACGAGGTCCACCCACGCCTTGAAGTGCTGGGAGACGCCGAAGTTGTAGAGCGGGACGGCGAACAGGTAGGCCTCGGCGTCGAGGAGCTCGTCGACCAGGGTCGCCGCGAGTTCCACGGCCTGGCGCTGCGGGGGCGTCCACGTCTCCTCGTGGGACCGATCGGCCGCCACCGCGTGCGCCCAGGCACTCGCATCCAGCGGCTCGATCCCGAGGTGGCGTTCGATCACCGCGGCGTCGGGGTTGCCTTCGCGCCACGTCCCCTCCACGATGTCGGCGATGGCTCGGCTCACCGAGCCGTCGGTACGAATGCTGGCGTCGAGGCGGAAGAGGGACATCGGGACTCCTTTAGAACACGGGTAGCTGTACTCACATAATACATGTGACTTTTAAAAACAAAGCGGCTTATCCAAAACAAGCGAATGGTAGGATTGACCCATGGTGAGCGAGCGAACCTCTACTAGGGCCCCCGATGGCGAAGCGGTCCCCTCCTCACCGGACGAGGCGTGCGCGACGACGTCGAAATCGTGCGACGGCGCCCTCGCGCAAGCCTTTAAGTTCTTGGGCAAGCGCTGGAACGGCGTCATCCTCGGGACACTGACCAACGGATCGTCCGGCTTCGCGGAACTCAAACGCAACGTGGAGGGCATCAGCGACTCGGTACTCGCCGAGCGGTTGAGCGAACTGCACCGCGCCGGCCTTATCGTGCGCTCAGTGGAACCGGGTCCCCCGATCTCGGTGACGTATCAGTTGTCCGAGACCGGGCGGGCGCTCACCCCCGCCATGCACGCCCTGAGCACGTGGGCCTCGGAAAGCTTCCCCCGCCTCGACCCACCCCCGAACAGAGAGTAGCCACCATGTCAGAACGCCTGAACGCCCTTCACTCATCAGCGCGCCACCTGCGAGAGGTCGTGAGCGGTCTCGACGTCGAGCAACTCACGGGCCCGGCGTACCCGTCGGAGTGGACGATCGCCGACACGATGTCGCACGTGGGTTCCGGGGCCGTCATCATGCAACACCTGTTCCTCCAGGCCCTTCACGGCGAGGACCCGGTGGAGGGCTTCGCTCAGTCGGTGTGGGATTCTTGGAACGCCAAGTCACCGGATCGCCAGGTCGCCGACGCCCTCGCCGCCGACCAGGAGTTTCTCGACGTCCTCGCGGCCACTCCCGACGACCAGCGCGGGGCCCTCCGAGTTCGTTTCGGCCAGCTCGAACTCGATTTCGATCGATTCGTCGGGATGCGCCTCGGCGAGCACGTGGTGCATACCTGGGACGTCGAGGAGAGCGTCCGCCCGGGGACGGAACTCGCGGTGCCGGCAGCCAGCTTGCTCCTCGACCAGGTCCACTTCATCGTCGGACGATCGGGTGTCCCCACGGGCGAGCCACGGACCATCACGGTGCGCACCCACGAGCCCGCGCGCGACTTCAACGTGGTCGTCGAGGCCTCGTCGGTCACGCTGGTGGATACGGTCCATTCGGGTCCCGTCGACGTGGAGATTTCCGCGGAGGCCTTCGTACGACTCATCTACGGACGTCTCGACGCGCAGGCGGGAGTCGACGACGGTGCCGAGCGTCACCTGGAAGTGCTGCGC
>JAKCEC010000148.1 GCA_021841725.1 Actinomycetes bacterium
CCCGCGCGCCGGAGTTCATGGCGTTGATGGTCATCTTGCGATCGGTCGGGCCGGTGATCTCGACGCGGCGATCCTCGAGTCCGGGTCCGGCGCCGGCGACGCGCCAGTCCCGATCCTCGCGAATCGCGCGGGTCTCGGGGAGGAAGTCGAATCGAGCACCCTTCTTGATTTGGTGGCGTCGCTGCTTGCGTTGGGCCAGGGCGTCACGGCGGTCAGCTTCGAAGCACCGGTGGAGCTGGCGAAGGAATTCCAACGCGTCCTCGGTGAGGATCTCGTCGAATCGTTCGCCCCTCTCTCCGGTGACCGTGACGGTGGCGAGGGTTTCGAGGGAGGCGTTCATGGCTAGAACTGCTCCTCTTCAGTGGAACCGACCAAGGCGAGCGTCGCGCTCTGGGGGTTCAACGTGGTCGCCACGCGGTCGAAGTAACCGGTGCCCACCTCGCGCTGGTGCTTGGTCGCGGTGTACCCGTTGGCCTCGGCGGCGAACTCCGCCTCCTGGAGTTCCACGTAGGCGCTCATCGCACGCTCCTTGTACCCCTGGGCCAGGGTGAACATCGAGTGGTTGAGTGAGTGGAATCCGGCCAGGGTGATGAACTGGAACGCGTAGCCCATGGCGGCCAACTCGCGCTGGAAACTGGCGATCTGGGCGTCGTCGAGGTGACGCTTCCAGTTGAAGCTCGGCGAGCAGTTGTAGGCCATCATCTTGTCAGGGAATTGCGCCTTGAAGCGTTCGGCGTACACCCGCGCCAGTTCGATGTCGGGTTCGCCGGTCTCCACCCACAGCAAGTCGGCGTAGGGGGCGTAGGCGAGCCCGCGGGCGACGGCGGCGTCCAGGCCGCTGCGCACCTCGTAGAAACCCTCGGCGGTGCGCTCGCCGGTGAGGAACTCGCGGTCGCGCTCGTCGTGATCACTGGTGAGCAGGTTGGCGGCCAACGAGTCGGTGCGCGCGATGACGAGGGTGGGGACGTTCGCCACGTCCGCGGCGAGGCGCGCCGCGCTCAACGTGCGGATGTGCTGACCGGTGGGCACCAGCACCTTGCCGCCCATGTGGCCACACTTCTTTTCGCTGGCGAGCTGGTCCTCCCAGTGCACGCCGGCGGCGCCCGCCTCGATCATCGACATCATCAATTCGTAGGCGTTCAGGGGCCCGCCGAAACCCGCTTCGGCGTCGGCCACGATGGGCACCAACCAGTCCTTGTTCGCGCTGGCCTCGAGGAACTCGATCTGACTCGCGCGCAGCAGCGCGTTGTTGATGCGCCGCACGACAGCGGGGACCGAGTTCGCGGGGTAGAGGCTCTGGTCGGGGTAGGTCTGCCCGCTGAGGTTGGCGTCGGCGGCAACCTGCCATCCGGAGAGGTAGATGGCCTGGAGTCCGGCGCGCACTTGGGCGACCGCTTGGTTGCCGGTGAGGGCGCCGAGGGCGGCGACCCAGGAGGAGGAGTCCTGACGGCTCTCTTGGATCAGGCGCCACAACTGTTCGGCGCCGCGCTGGGCCAGGGTCCGCTCCTCGCGAACCGGTCCGCGCAAGGCGATCACGTCGGCGGCCGAGTAGTCACGGCGCACGCCCTCCCAGCGGGGGTTATTGGCCCACTCGAATTCGAGGTCCTCGGCGGTTTGGGTCTGGTCTCCGGGCTGAAAACCCATCGGTAACGTGTCCATTGTCACTCCTTTGTGCGTGTGGTGTGGAGTCACCGTAACAAGAGATATGACAGATTCCAGAAATTTTCACGTTAAAAATTAAAAAACAAAGATATCTATTCCGTATTTCGGAAATATCGCTATTATTTTCACTATGACCCACCTCGCTGACCCTGAAACCAACGAAGACGCGTCGCTCGCGTTCGCCATCGGGCGACGTATTCGAGAACGTCGCGTCGCCCAGGGATTCACCGTCGCCGACCTCGCCCAGCGCCTCGGGCGCGCCTCCTCACAGGTCTCACTCATCGAGAACGGTCGACGCGAACTCAAGGTGAGCGAACTACGCCAGGTCGCCGCGGCGCTCTCGACCACGGTGGACGCCCTGATGAACGCAGAACCCCCCAATCGACGAGCCGCGCTCGAGATCGCGCTCGATCGCGCGCAGCGCGGTAGCGTCTTCTCCTCGCTCAATATCGCGCCCCTGGCGATTCGCAAGTCGTTGAGTGACGACGCCATCGCCGCGGTGCTCTCGTTGCACGACGAGATCCAGCGACTGCACCAAGAGCGCGCGTCCACCCCGGAGATCGCGCGCCGCGCCAACACCGCCCTGCGACTGGATCAGCGCGGTCGCAACAACTACTTCGCGCACCTCGAAGACATCGCCCGGGACCTGCTGCGTCGCGTCGATCATCACGGTGGCCCCCTGTCCCAGCGCAGTGCGGCCGAACTGGCCCAGCACCTCGGCTTCTCCCTGCACTACGTCGGGGACTTCCCCAAGTCGACGCGTAGCATCACCGACCAGCGCAACGGTCGTATCTACCTCCCGGTGAATCTGCGCGGTATCGATCCACGCTCCGCGTTGCTGCAGGCGCTGGCCCTGCACGTGCTCGAATTGAAGGAGCCCCGCGACTACGAGGAGCTCTTGCGCCAACGCGTCGAGACCAACTACCTGGCTGCGGCCCTGCTCATCCCCGAGGCCAGCGCCGTCGACTACCTGAGCGCCGCCAAGACGGCGCGCGAGCTCTCGGTGGAGGACTTGCGCGACACCTTCGCGGTGCCCTACGAGACGGCGGCGCACCGCTTCACGAACCTCGCCACCCGTCACCTGGGGATCCCCGTGCACTTCCTCAAGGTGCACGACAGCGGGGTCATCTCCAAGGCGTACGAGAATGACAACGTGGTGTTCCCCACTGACGCACTCGGCTCGGTGGAGGGCCAGATCGTCTGTCGGTGGTGGGCGGCGCGCCAGGTGTTCTCGATGGAGGACCAACTCACGCCCTACCACCAGTACTCCGACAAGCCGGCCGGGACCTACTGGTGCACGTCGAGCATCCAGAACACTCCGGCGGGGCTCTTCTCGGTCAGCGTCGGCACCACCTTCGAGGACGCGCGCTGGTTCCGGGGGCGCGACACCCGACGGCGCTTCAAATCGACCTGCCCCGACGAACGGTGCTGTCGACGACCCTCGGACGCCCTGGCCGGTCGCTGGGACGGGATGGCCCTGCCGAGCGCCCAACTGAACTCCTCCCTGCTGGCCGCCATCCCCACCGGTACGTTCACCGGGATCGACCGCGTCGCCATCTACGACTTCTTGGAACGTCACGCGCCCTCCCCGGAGGGATGACGACCGGCGCATCGCGACCGTCGTCGCGCGGCCGCTGCGTTCGAGTGGCCCCCTCGTCTCGACGGGACGTCGTCGATCGCACGCGCGACGAGAGACACGGGCGCGCGTCGTCTCCATCGCATCGTCACGCGCCCTGACCCTCGTCGACGGTGAGGGAGTGGTCGGCGCCGACCCGGCCGCGCGCGCCGCGCGTGGGTCATCAAAGTTCTTCGAGTTCGCGACATCCGATTCGCGCGACGGTGACGAATAGAGACTGTTGCCCGACCACCGTGGCCGGGAGAAAAGGAATAAGACAATGAGAACCTTCACATATCGCGCACGGGTGCTCGCGGCTTCCATGACCATGGTCGCCATCGCCGGAATCGGGATCGCGGCGGGTGCCGCGACCATGACGACGCCGAGCAACGCCACGCAAAAGGGCATGGGTACTAACGAGTACGGCATGACCCAGTCGTTCTACAACGGACACACGGTGAACTTCACCTACAGTATGGGCTTCTACTGCGACACGCACGTGCCGGCCGCGTCGAGTTCGGGCTGTGAGGCCGGGACGAGCTACAAGGTGGCGCCCGCCGCGAACTTCGACCCGCTCTACATCACGGTGCCGCTCGGATTCACGGTCCCCCCGATGTCCATGGACTGCCCGACCGGTCTGGTGTGCGTCGACCACCCGGGCACGATGG
>JAKCEC010000149.1 GCA_021841725.1 Actinomycetes bacterium
GTAGCGCACCAGGTCACTCCCGGGCGCGTCGGCGACGAACCACTCGGCGAGCTCGTCGACGTCACCGGTCGGCAGACCCGTGTAGCCGATCTCGCGGGCGAGCTCGAGCACCGTTGCGGGCCGCACCCCGCCGTCGAGGTGGTCGTGCAGAAGGACTTTCGGGGCCGCGGTGATGCGCGCGAGAGTCAGGGGCGTCGTGGACATGGGTCAAGGCTAGCCAGGCGTCGACGCGCTACGCGCTGATCCGTTCGATGAGGAGGGACTCGTGAGGCGCGCTCTGGTCGCCGAGGGTGACCGTGTTCTCCAGGGTCGCGAGGCCGCGCCGCAGGTGCTCCTCGTCGTCGGCGAAGAGTTCGAAGAGGGGTTGGTGCGCGACCACGTAATCGCCCTCGCGCACGAGACACTTCACGCCCGCGCCCGCGCTGACCGGGTCCTCCTTGCGGGCCCGACCCGCGCCCAGGCGCCAGGCCGCGACGCCCACGCCGAGGGCGTCGACCGATTGGACGATGCCGTCGTGGGGGGCGCCCACGACGTGGTGGTGCGCGGCGGTGGGCAGGGTCGCGGTGGGGTCGCCCCCCTGGGCCGCGATCATGCGACAGTAGACGTCGTAGGCCGAACCGTCGTCGAGCTTGGTCGCCGGGTCCACGTCGATACCCACCAGTTCGAGCATGGTGCGCGCGAGCGAGAGCGTGAGCTCGCGCACGTCCGCCGGCCCGGCGCCGCGCAGGACGTCCACCGACTCGACGACCTCGAGGGCGTTGCCCACGGCGACGCCGAGGGGCTGATTCATCGCGGTCAGTTGCGCCACGGTGGCCACGCCGTGCGCGTGGCCCAGGCCCACCATGGTGCGGGCCAGCTCGCGGGCGCGGTCCAGGGTCGTGATGAACGCCCCGCGTCCCACCTTGACGTCGAGGACGAGGGCCCGCGTGCCCTCGGCGATCTTCTTGCTCATGATGGACGAGGAGATGAGCGGGATCGACTCCACGGTGCCCGTCACGTCGCGCAGGGCGTAGAGCTTGCGGTCGACCGGCGCCAGACCGGCGCCGGCCGCACAGATGACCGCACCGACACTCTCGAGTTGGGCGATCACCTCGTCGTTGCTCAACGTCGCGCGCCAGCCCGGGATGGTCTCGAGTTTGTCGAGGGTCCCCCCGGTGTGTCCGAGCCCGCGGCCCGAGAGTTGGGGCACGGCGGCGCCGCACGCCGCCACCAGGGGGGCCAGGATGAGCGAGATCTTGTCGCCGACGCCGCCGGTGGAGTGCTTGTCAACGGTGGGTCGCGAGAGCCCCGAGAGGTCGAGACGTTCGCCCGAGGCGATCATTACCTGCGTCCAACGACCGAGCTCGCGCGCGCTGAGACCGCGAAAGAAGATGGCCATGAGAAGTGCCGCGACCTGTTCGTCGGCCACGGTGCCGGCCACGTAGGACCCGAGCATCCACTCGATGGCCTCGTCGCTCAAGTCGCCCCCGTCGCGCTTGGTGGTGATGATGTCGACGGCGGAATGGGTGCTCATGGCGTACTCCTGGAGGGTAGGTCGTCGGGTCCGAAGGCGTCGGGGAGCAGTTCGCCCAGGCGCCGGCTCGCGCGCCCCTCGCCCTGGTCGACCTCGAGGGTGGGTCCGGCGTGTTCGTAGAGGACCTGGCGACATCGTCCGCACGGCGCGAGTGGTGCGCCGTCGCCGGCGACGACGGCGAGAGCGCGAAGTCGCCCGCCCCCCCGTCGCACGAGGTCGCTCACGAGGGAGCATTCGGCGCAGAGGGTCAGGCCGTAACTCGCGTTCTCGACGTTCGACCCGACCACGATGTCGCCCTCGACGGTGAGGCCCGCGGCGCCGACGCGCACGCGCGAATAGGGGGCGTAGGCCCGCGAACTGGCCTCGCGCGCCGCGGCCCGCAATCGAGACCAGGGGACGTCGGCGGGCTCACTCACCACTCAAGAGTATCCCTGGCGTTCGACGGACCCTCGGGGGGTCAGTCGGCGGCGCACTCCCAGGCCTCTCGCCCCTCGCGCAGCGCGAAGTAGACGACCACCAGACTGGCGACGGGGTCGGCCCACCACCACCGGGCCCACGCCAGTGAGACCCCGATGAGGGTGCTCAGGGCGAGGAGGGAGCAGAGGGCGGTTTCGGCGGCGTCGGCGAGGACGAGGCGCGCGAGGGAGGCGAGCCCGTGCGCCGACAAGTGGCGCGCGCTGGCGCGCTTGGCCCACGCCAGCGCGGGCATCGCGACGGCCGAGACGACGCTGACCGCGAGACCCCACGCGTTCTCGCGGGGGTGGTGCGCGCCGAGCAGGGCCCACGCGACGCTCAGGGTGACGTAGATCGCCAGCGCGAAGAACAGGAGGGCCAGAATGCGGTGGGACTGGTGCTCACTCACGCGCCGGCGTGCGCGCGACGAGGTGAGGGCGAGCAACTGACCCAGGACCACGAACCCGCTGAGCATCTCGATCACCGAGTCCGCCCCGAAGGCGACGAGCGCGACCGATCCCGCCAGGACCCCACTGAGGAGGGCCACCACCCCTTCGCCCGCGGCCAGTGCCACGGTGAGGTACTCCCAACGCACGGCCAATTGTGTCGACCTGGCGCGCGAGGCGAGACGGCCCATCCGCCCAGCCTAGGGTGGGGGGCCTCCACGACGCGCGCGGCGATACACTGCGGCCACTATGACTGCGCCGCTCTCGCCCCATTTCACGCTGCACGACGAAGTCGCCACCGCCCTGGGCGAGGGGCGCGCGGTCGTGGCCCTCGAGACCACCATCGTCGTGCACGGCTTACCCGCGCCCCAGAACCTCGAGGTCGCCGCCGCGTGTGAGGCCGCGGTCCGCGCGGCCGGCGCGGTACCCGCGACCATCGGGGTCGTCAACGGCGTCGTCCGCGTGGGGATGGACGCGGCGACCCTGGCGGGCCTCGCCGACCCCGGTCGCCCCAGCGCCAAACTGTCCGCGCGCGACCTCGGCTTCGCGGTGGCCACGGGGACCAGCGGGGCGACCACGGTCGCCGGCACCATCGCCGCCGCCCACCACGCGGGCATCGCGGTGATGGCGACGGGGGGACTGGGCGGTGTGCACCGTGGCGCCGCGGCCACCTACGACGAATCCGCGGACCTGACCGCGCTGGCGCGCGTCGCGGTCCTGGTGGTCGCCTCGGGCGTGAAGTCCATCCTCGACATCGGCGCGACCCTGGAACGACTGGATTCGCTCGGGGTACCGGTGGCGGGTTACCGCACGGACCGGTTCCCCGGTTTCTACCGCGCCGATTCGGGCTTCGCCCTCGACTGGCGACTCGAGTCGGCCGCCCTCGCGGCCGCCGCGTTCGCGGCGCACCGGCGGTGGTCGCCCACCGGGTTCGTGGTGGCGAACCCCGTCGCCCCCGAGCGCGAGCTCGACGCGACGGTCCACGACGATGCGCTGGCGCAGGCGCTGGCGCACGCGGCGGTGGTGGGGGCCACCGGTAAGGACGTGACGCCCGTCGTGCTGGCGGAGTTCGCGCGGGTCACGGGAGGCGCGAGCGTGCGCGTCAATAGCGACCTGGTCGTGGCCAACGCGGCGGTGGCGGCGCAGATCGCCGTGGCGCTCGCCGCCCTCGCGTGACGCGAGGGCGGGTCCTCCTGGTGGGCGACGCCGTCCTCGACGTGGTCGTCCAGCCCGGGGCGCCCCGGGCGCCGACGAGCGACACCGCGTCGCGGATCCGGGTGGCCCGGGGCGGATCGAGCGCCAATATGGCCGTCGCCCTGCGCGCGGTGGTGGGCGATTCCCTCGAGGTGTCCTTCGTCGGCGCGGCGGGCCACGACGACGCCGCGCGCCTGGTGCGCGCGGACCTCAAACGCTCCGGCGTGGTGGCGCACCTGCCCCGGGTGAGCGCACCGACGGGGGTGGTGGTCGCCCTGGT
>JAKCEC010000150.1 GCA_021841725.1 Actinomycetes bacterium
GGATCAAGGTCTTTCCCGATCACCTGGAAGTCAAAGTGGTGGGGAGCATCGCCATCAATGTGCACTACGCGGAGGTCGGCCTCAAGGTACCGGAGATTGTTGGTGTCGAAGGCGGGACTTGAACCCGCACGCCCATAAGGGCACCAGCCCCTCAAGCTGGCGCGTCTGCCATTTCGCCACTTCGACGTGGGTGCCCAGTCTAGCCGACGGCAGAGGAGACTGACGGTACGCTCGTGGCGCTCGACGGCAAGGTGATGCCCCAATTGGTCGCCTGATCGACGAGTCCCGCGAGTGAGAGCGAGGGGATGACGTTCGCGACACTACCGGAATACTCAATCATCGAGGGCGCCGTGTACAGCGGGCGCACCCAAAAGTCGGACAGGATGCGCTCGTCGAGTTTCCTCCAGATCAGCGCGGCGGTCGACGGGTTGAAGGTCGCCTGCGCCAGCGTGAAGAGCTGATGATCGCCGGCCGAGTACACGCCGGAGGGGTAGGCGTCCACGAAGGGCGTCTGATCCCACGAGCGCGCGACGGTCCAGGGTGTGGTGGAGGTCGGACGGTCGAACACCGCGACGTCGACCCTCCCCACCGCGCTCATGGTGGCGGCCAGTTCGTCAGAGGGGGCGCCGATGAGGGTGACGTGGATTCCGAGTGCAGTCCACTGCTGGTCGACCAGTCGGGCGGTGGCGTGGTCGAGCGGCGAGGGTCCCTCCCCCACTCTGACGAAGAGGGGCGCACCGCCGTGGGTGCGCCAGCCCGTCGACGTCCGAAGGTACCCGGCGCGAAGCAGGATGGCCTGCGCGCAGGCTCGACAATCGGCGGCCGGGTCGGCGAGTGGGGCGTTGAAGGGCGTGGGAGTCAGCGTCGGCGTATCCGTCGGGTAATCGACTTGCCCGAGGGAGAACAAGGCCGACGTCGGCACCGACGGGGCGGCGGTAAAGGAGCCGAAAAGTTGGTCGAGGATCTGGCGTCGGTTGAGCGACCAGGACAGGGCGACGCGCAGGTCGAGGCGCGCGGTGAGGGCGCTGTGGGGACTGAAGGTCAGTTCTTCGATATCGCTCGATTGCGCAAATTGACCGAGGTAGTGCGGGTGCGCGACGAGGTCGTCCACGAGCGCCTTGGTCGCCACCGGTGCGTAGCCCACGAAATACTTGGTACTGCCCTGGGCGAGTACGTCGCTCGAGGTGATGACGATGCGGTGGAAGCGGTTGTAGTTGCTCGTCCATTGGCGGTTGGAGAGGAGTTCCACCCGAGAGGGCGTGGCGCTTTGGACGAGATAGGGTCCGAGCGACGGCTGTGACAGGAGCTGGTTCACGGCGCACGAACGGGTCGTGCCCGACTGCTCGACGTCGTGGAACAGAAGGTTCCAGTCGGCGAAGTCGCTGGAGAAGGTGGCGGTCACCGACGTACGACGTCGGTTGACCAGCATGGTGGCGATGTGGCGATAACCGTCACCGTTGACACTCTGCAGGCTGCGCGCGCTACGCCACCACGTGATGAGATCGTTGACGCTGAAGGGGTGGCCGTTGCTCCACCGTAGACGGGGGTCGACACTGTAGACGACGCGCTCGGGGTGCAGGGAGATCAGTTCGGCGGACACGATCGCCCCGCCCTCGCCCGAGAGGACGTTGGTGGGGCCGACGAGGAACGCGGAAGGGCGGATGAGGTCGAGAATCGAGGAACTCGACGCGTTCGTCCCCGGGCTGACGACACTGCACCCGTTGAACGGCCCGGGCAGGGCGAGCGTGAGGGTCGACGTGGCCGGATTGGCCGGACCCGCCGCCACCGGCGGGCGACGATACGCGAGCAGCGTCGCCGCGACGACGATGACTCCCGCGACGACGACCACCAGGGCGACCCGGCGACCTGATCCACGAGGGATCACGGTGCCTACTGCAAACGAAGGTCGAGCGTCAGCGTGGCGAACGTGAAGACCAGGGCGACGGCGATGGTGATGCGGTCCAGGTTACGTTCGACGACCGTCGAACCCGCCGCCATGGAGTTCACCGAACCGCCCATGAGGTCCGATATTCCGCCCCCACGGCCCGAGTGCAACAGAACCAAAAAGATCAGAGCGATCGCCGAGGCTGCCTCAATGACTATGAATAACCACGTGAACATCACGACCTCCGATTAGCGCTTGCCATCGTAGCAGTCGTTCGCCGCCTGAGCGATCGCCAAGAACGAGTCGGCCTTGAGTGACGCCCCCCCGACCAGGAATCCGTCGACGCGTCCCTCCGATAACAGGGCCGCTGCGTTGTCCGCGTTCACCGAACCGCCGTAGAGGACCCGCGTATTCTCCAGGGACAGGGATGCGGCCACCGTGCGGATGTGCTCGGTCATGTCGCGGACCTGTTCGCTCGACGCCGTCAGACCCGTGCCGATCGCCCATACGGGCTCGTAGGCGATGGTGATGAGGGGGCGGGACTTCTCCTCGACGCCGGCCAGGGCGGCGTGCAACTGGGCGGTGACGAATTCGCGCGGGGTCCCGGCCTCGCGCACGCTCAATTCCTCGCCCACGCACAGCACCGCCTGGAGCCCCGCACGAACGACGGCGCGCAGCGTGTGCGCGACGACGTCATCGGTCATGGCGTACATGGCACGGCGCTCCGAGTGTCCCACGAGGACCCACTGGACGTTGAGTCGTTGCAGCATGGAGACCGACACCTCACCGGTGTGGGCGCCCGCGTCGTGCGCCGACGCGTGCTGGGCGCCGACCTCGAGGCTAATCCGTTCGGACTCGACCACCGAGGTCACGCTGCGCAGGTCCACGAAGGGAGGCACCACGACCACGTCCACGTGCTCGAGGGGCTTGTTCTGGAGCACGACGCCCAACTGTTGCACGAGGTGCACCGCCTCGACGTAGTCGAGGTTCATCTTCCAATTACCGATTACCAATGGGCGGTTCATGACTCGTCCTTCGTGCTCTCGCGCAACGCCGCGATGCCGGGGAGGTCGCCGAGTTCGACGAATTCGAGACTGGCCCCCCCACCGGTCGAGACGAAACTCACCTGATCTTCCAGTCCGTATCCTTGAATGGCCGACACCGAGTCGCCCCCGCCGATGACGCTGACGGCGTCGGAGGCGGCGACGGCGCGCGCGACGGCCTCGGTGCCCGCACTGAGGCGCTCGTCCTCGAACACCCCCATGGGCCCGTTCCACAAGATGGTGGCCGCGCGCGCGATGATCGCCGAAAAGGTCGCGGTGGATTCGGGTCCGATGTCGAGGCCCTGGAATCCGTCGGGAATGTTCTCGCCCCACTCGAGAATCGCGTCGTCGCCACCGCTGCCGAAGGGCGCACCCACCGGTAGACCGCGGGCGTCCGACGGGATGACGATCTTGCCCCCCGCCAGGAGCTCAGCGCACACGTCCACGTACGACGCGTCGAACAGCGAGGAACCGATGGTCCGACCCTGGGTGACTTCGAACGTGTAGGCCATTCCCCCACCCACGATGACCTGGTCGGCTTTTTGCGAGAGCACCTTGACGATGCCCAGCTTGTCCTTGACCTTGGCGCCACCGACGATGGCCACGAAGGGACGCGCGGGTTCCTCCAAGAGGGATGTGAGGGTGGCGACCTCTCGTTGTAGGTTGGGCCCGGCGGCGCTGGGCACCAGGGTGGGTGGGATCATGATGGAGGCGTGTTCGCGGTGCGAAGCCGAGAACGCCTCGTTGATGTAGTAGTCGAAACCCTCGACCAGCGCGGCCCCGAAAGCGGGGTCGTTGGACTCCTCGCCGGGGTTGAAGCGCAGGTTCTCGAGCAATTCGACGCCCGGGCACAACTCCTCGAGTCGCCGACGCACGGGCGCGACGGAGTACTTCTCCACCACCTGTCCGTCGGGGCGGCCGAAGTG
>JAKCEC010000151.1 GCA_021841725.1 Actinomycetes bacterium
AAGATCAGTACGTTGCGACACGCCTCGGCGAGGGCGTCGTCATTGAGCGCCAGCCATCCGCCGATGTTGCCGAAGGGGTCCTTCTTGGCGCTCATGGTCATCCCGTCGGCCAGCGAGGCGATCTCGCGCACGATGTCGGCGACGTCGCGGTGGCCCTGTCCCTCCTCTCGTTCGTGGATGAACCAGGCGTTCTCGGCGAATCGGCAGGCGTCGAGGAACAGGGGGACGCCGTAGCGACGACAGATCTCGCTGGCCCCGCGGATGTTGGCCAACGACACGGGTTGGCCGCCGCCAGAATTGTTGGTGATTGTCAGCATGACCAGCGGCACGTCGGGGGCGTGCGCCGCCAGGAATTCCTCGAGGGCGTTGAGGTCGATGTTGCCCTTGAAGGGGTGGATCGCGCGGGGGTCGCGTCCCTCGGCGATCACCATGTCGAGGGCCCGCGCGCCCGACGCTTCGACGTTCGCGCGCGTCGTATCGAAGTGGGTATTGTTCACGACCGTCTTGCCCGGGGCGCCCACCACGGAGAACAGGATCTTCTCGGCGGCGCGCCCCTGGTGAGTGGGTATCACGTGGGCGAAGGGAAAGAGGTCCTTGACGGCCGCCTCGAAGCGGAACCACGACGGTGACCCCGCGTAGCTCTCGTCGCCGTGTTGGATCGCCGCCCACTGGTCGCGCGACATGGCCCCGGTCCCCGAGTCCGTCAAGAGGTCGATCAAGACGTCGTTCGAATGCAGGTTGAACAGGTTGAACCCGGCCTGCTCGATGGCGCGTTCTCGCTGGGCGCGCGTGGTCATGCGCAGGGGTTCGACGGAGTGGATGCGAAAGGGCTCGATGATGGTCTGAAAATGGGGTTCCATGCGGCCAAGGTAACAGCGAATCCGTCGACGCGCGATTCGTTCACCCGTCCCTTAAGTCACAACGTGGGGTCTAGAGATGGGTGACGAGTTCGTCGAGCATTCGCGTGAAGGAACCGATCGCGAGTGAGAGGTGGCCTTCGCCGACCTCGAGGTGCGCCCGGGCGTGGGGCAACGCCCGGGTCAACCACTCGCCGTGCGCGAACGGGACCATCAGGTCGCGGTCACCTTGCCAGATCATGGCGGGTACGGTCACTTCGGCGAGATCGAAGCCCCAGGGCCGAGTAAAGGCTAAATCGTCGTCCACGACGCCGTCGACGCCGGACGCGAACGCGGCGTGGAACTGCGTCGAGAGGTCGTCGCCGACCTCGCCGCTCAGCACGGCGCGGTCGACATCGGGCAACACGCTGGCCAGGGAGGCGATGATCTGCGCGGCGGTGATGTGACGGAAGCGCTCAACGTCGAGTTCGAAATAACGTCGCAGGGCGTCCTCACCCTCGAGCGCCGCGGCGAACTCGTCGATGTTGCCCTCGCCCATGCCGTCGAGGAAGTCCAGGTCGGCGCCGTAGGGGCCGACCCCCGCGATCACGAGGACGCCGAGGACGCCGGTGAGTCGGGCGGCGCACGCGAGAGCGTGGGGACCACCCCCCGACCATCCCGCGACGACGCAGCGGTCCGCGCCCAGCCACGCCAGGACCGCGGCGCTGTCGTCGACCACGTCGACCACGCGACGCCCGGGCCGACGGGTCGACCCGCCGTAGCCGGGACGAGACGTCGTCACCAGACGCAGACCGCGGTCGTGGACGTGTCGCTCGATCGTGCGTATCGGGGCCACCGCGCCCGGGGTTCCGTGGTGGTAGAGGAGAACGTCCCCGTGGTCGGGTCCGCTGACGCGTACGTCGAGTCGCCGACCGTCGGATACGGGCAAGGAGTCTTCAACGGTCGAGTGCATGATGGGTGACCTCCGTGTCACTCGTCGCGAGTGGGCGTTCGAGGGGCGCACCAGCGGACGAAGACGCCCACCAGTGCCGCGAAGAGCGCTCCGAGCAGACCCGGGATCAGGTACGCACCGTCGGACGACTGCGACGAGGCGACCGCCGTCGCGAGTTCGATGGTGCTGTGGCGCGCGGGATCCGCCACGACCGCGACGCGGGTGCCCGGTGCGGCGAAGGTACTCATCAGGGCCACGACCTCGTCGTAGGAAGTGCCCGCGACGAGGTACCTCGCGCGGCAGGTGAAGCTCGACGCGTTGGATCCGCTCCCCCCGAGATTGCCCACGCAACTGTCGATGGTCGCGTGCACGGCGATGCCGTGGGTCTTCAGACGATCAATGCGGGCGTTGTCGTGCGCCGCCGACACAAAGCTCACGACGAGCGCCCCCGCGAATAGTGCGAGACCCGCGGCGCCGAGGCTCCGCCAGAATCGACGGCCGACGCCGACGGCCGTGGCGCCGCGCAGGGTCGCCGTCTCGTCCGCGTCGCGCGCGGGAAGCAGTGGGCCAGATGTCGGGATGGGCGGGGCGGTCTTTCGTCGTGGTGGTCGGTACCCCCACCCTACTTTCTCTCTTTTTGATCGGTCGAGTCCACCCCCGGTGCGCGTCGGTGGGTCGCGCGACCTCGACCCTCGCGCGTTCTGGCGCGCCCTCATTCACGCAACGCCCGGCGCGAGGAATCGGGACACCCCTAGACCCCGCCGCGTCGGGGGTCGATGGTGCGCGGCCCCGTCCTCGACGCGCCCCGCGACGTGCACGAGGTCACCGCACGTACCAAGATGAGGACCATGGACGATCCTCGACACGGCGGACGCGACTGGACCGCGCGCGCCGTCATCTGGGCGCTGCCCTTGATCGTGGCGCTCGGTTCAGTGGCCGGGGCGCTCACGTGGTTCGCCGGCTCGCCCTCGGGTGCGCGACTGGCGTGGCAAGGGGTGGGTGCGGTGGGCGTTGCCTATTCCCTGGTCTTCATGATCCGCGAACTGCGACGCGGTCAGTTCGGCGTGGATCCACTGGCCCTCCTGTCGCTCCTCGGGGCTCTCGTGGTGCACGAGAATCTCGCGGCGGCCATCATCAGCGTGATGTTCGCGAGTGGTCACGCCCTCGATCAGTGGGCGTCGCGCCGCGCGCGTCGCGAGATCACGGCCCTCTTGGTGCGCGTGCCCACGACCGCGCACGTGCGCCGCGGGGAGGAGGTGCTCACCGTGGACCTGCGTGCCGTGACCGTCGGGGAGACCGTCGTCGTCACCTCCGGGGAGATGGTGCCGGTCGACGGGAATCTGGTTTCGACGTCGGCGGTGCTGGATGAATCGGCGCTCACCGGTGAGTCCCTGCCCGTCGAGCGCACCGCGGGGGAACTGGTGCGCAGCGGTGCGCTCAACGCCGGAGGTCCCTTCGAGGTGCGGGCCATCGCGAGTGCCCAGGACAGCACCTACTCCGGGATCATTCGACTGGTGGCCAACGCCGAGTCCGCCTCGGTCCCCTTCGTGCGCATGGCGGACCGTTATTCCCAATGGTTCGTGCTGGCCTCACTCGTGATCGCGAGCGGTGCGTGGATGATCGGGGGATTGAGTCGGGCGGTGGCGGTACTGGTGGTGGCCACCCCCTGTCCCCTTATTCTCGCCGTTCCCGTCGCCCTGGTGTCGGGGCTGTCGCGTTCGGCGCACGTGGGCGTCATCGTCAAGAACGGCGCCGTACTGGAACGCTTGGCGCGCTGTGACACGCTGCTCCTGGACAAGACGGGCACCATCACGCGCGGGCAGCCCGACCTGCGCGACGTGGTCGTCGACGGTGCGTGGACGGCGTCCGAGGTGCTTCGACTGGCGGCTTCGCTCGATCAATTGTCCCCGCACGTGCTGGCGAGGTCGATCGTCCAGTCGGCGATGCGCCAGGGGCTCGAACTGGTGATGCCCACGCAGGTCGAAGAGGTGGCCGGCCAAGGGATTGGGGGTCGGGTCGCCGGCCAGCCGATCACCGTGGGCAAGGCGTCGTGGTGCGGCGCG
>JAKCEC010000152.1 GCA_021841725.1 Actinomycetes bacterium
TGAATAAAAGTGACTTGTGACCTACTTTTTATTCATTACTCCGCGCTGACGCGCGACTTCGAATGCGGCGACCGAAACCGCTACACCCGCATTCAAGGAACTGATCTTGCCCAGTTGAGGGATCGACACCACAGCCGCACAGCGCTTGCGCGTGAGTGGTGCGAGGCCTTTCTCTTCGCTCCCGACCACGAGTGCCACCGGGACTGATCCGAGGTCCAAGTCGTATAGAGAATCTCCCGACTCGCCGGCCAGTCCCACGGTGAAGACTCCTGCCTTGTTGAGTTGATCGATGGCGGTAGGGATTCCGCCCACGTCACAGAAAGTGAGGTATTCGACAGCGCCGGCCGCCGTCTTGGTGACCGTCGGCGAGATTCTCGCGGAGCGGTGGCGGGGGACGACGACTCCCGTGACGCCCGCGCCATCGGAACTGCGCAACATCGCGCCCAGATTACGCGGATCCGTAACGCCGTCGCACACCAGCAAAAACGGGCGCACGTGTTCCAACAGCGCCTCGAGGCTCACGGTCTCGAGGCGTGAGGCAATGGCCATGACGCCCTGGTGTCCTTCGGTGCGTGCCTCGCGGTCGAGTCGCGCCATCGAGATCACCTGCAGCGGGACGCGTTGACGTTGCGCCTCGCGCTCGATGGCGTCGAGGGTGTCCGACGGGTCTTGCGCGTCGGCGACGTAGATCTTGTGCACCGAACGACGCCGGGCCTTCAAAAGTTCGAGGACCGCGTGGCGCCCTTCGACCTGTTCACCGCCCAAACCCTCCTTCTCCCGACTCGGTGCGCGTCGGGGGCCGCCGACCTGGCCGCCGACCATCGGTCGCCCCCCTTGGCGTGAGGGTCGACCCTGGGGGCCACGGCGGGGTGCGGGACGTGGACTCATGACATCTCCTCTACTAGGGTTACCGCCGTCGCGGCAATTCCCTCGGCGCGGCCCAGCGCGCCCAGACCCTCAGCCGTCGTGGCCTTCACCGAGACCACGCAGCCGACCACCTGCGACAGTTCCTCGACCATGGCGGGCATGTACATCGCCAACTTCGGTCGTTCGGCGATGATCGTAATATCCGCCGAGACGGGGCGAAAACCGGCCGCCGCGACACGGAGCAGCGTCTCGCTGAGCATCGTGCGCGAGGCGACGCCCGCGAATTTCGGGTCGTCGTCGGGGAAGTGACGTCCGATGTCACCCAAGTTCGCCGCGCCCAGTAGGGCGTCGATCAACGCGTGCGTCGCCACGTCGGCGTCGGAGTGACCACTCAAACCGACGGCGCCGTCGATGCGCACCAACCCGAGGCGAAGTTCTCGTTGCGCGTCCTCACTGAAGCGGTGCACGTCGATGCCGTGGCCAATTCTCATTCGTTCGCCCCCAGGGCCGCGGCCACCCGCGCGAGATCCGACGGCTCGGTGATCTTGACGTTGTGAATATCCCCCGTGACGATCACTACGGTGCCACCCACCAATTCCACCAGAGCTGCGTCGTCGGTCGCCTCGTCGTGTGACGCGTGCGCGCGAACGAGCACGTCGCGTCGAAAGGCCTGGGGCGTCTGCACCGCCACCAGCTGATCGCGAATGAGGGTCTCCTCGACCACCACGCGACCGTCACGGACCGTGGTGCGCTTGACGGTGTCGGTGACCGGAAGGCCCGGAATCGCGCCGTCGACACCCGAGTTCACCGCCGCCACCACCTCGCGAAACAAGTTCGTCGACGCCAGGGGGCGCGCCGCGTCGTGCACCACGACCACGTCACACTCGGGCAGCGATGCGAGACCCGACCGCACCGAGTCGGCGCGCGTCACGCCTCCGACGACGATGAGGTCCGCTCCCTCGCCCGTTCCGCGGTAGTCGGCCGGAACCACGAGTACCACCACCTCGGCGACCGATCGCGCGGCGAGCACGGAATACGCCGCCACGCTTCGTTCACCCAGGGGCGAGAACTGCTTGGGTCCGCCGAAGCGGATCCCGCGGCCGCCCGCCACGACAATGGCGGCGACCGTCACGATTACGGCAACACGGAGGCGAGCTTTTCCTCCGCCGCGTCAGTGTCCACGTTGAGCGCGAAGGTGAGTTCCGAGACCAGGATCTGACGCGCGCGCGTCAACATGCGCTTCTCGCCCGCGGAGAGTCCCTTGTCCTTGTCGCGAATTGAGAGATTGCGCACGACTTCGGCGACCTGATAGATGTCACCCGAGCGCAACTTCTCCGAGTGGTTCTTGAACCGGCGCGACCAGTTGGTCGGCATGCGCGCTTCCTTCTTGCGCAGCACGGCGAAGACCTCTTCGACCTCTTCGTCGTTGATCACTTCGCGCAGCCCCACCGATTCCGCGTTGGCGACCGGGACCATGAGGATCAGATCGGTGTAGGCGACCTTGAGCTTCAGGTAGTCCTGCTTCACGTCGAACGCGGTCATCTTTTCGATCTTCTCGACCGTGCACGCCCCGTGATGAGGGTAAACGAGACGATCACCCTTTTTGTACTTGTGAGTAGCCATGACTCGGGTTCTCCTCAAAGAAAAGCCGCGCAACTGCGCAGTAGGGGATTTACTATTCTACCAAATTTTTCGCCAATCGTGTCAGAAGACGCCCACGACCGGTGACGGGGTGCCAATATGGCGGGGTTCCTCCCTTCGAACACTGGAGTGCCGTGACCAGAGCCGCCCTCGACGCGATTCCCCGCATCCCCCTCACCTTTGGACCCTCGCCCCTGCAGCGTCTCGATCGTCTGAGCGACTACCTCGGTGGCAAGGTCGAGATCTGGGCCAAACGCGACGACGTCAACTCGGCACTGGCCTTCGGGGGTAACAAGACGCGCAAGCTCGAATACCTCGCCGCCGACGCCCTGGCCCAGGGTTGCGACACCCTCGTCTCCATCGGCGGCGTGCAATCTAACCACACGCGCCAGGTGGCCGCGGTGGCGGCCCACCTCGGACTGAAGTGCGTCCTCGTCCAGGAGCACTGGGTCGACTGGGATGAACCGCACTACGAGACCACGGGCAACATCCTGCTCTCGCGACTGATGGGGGCCGAGGTGCGCCTCGACCCGGCGACCTTCGACATCGGTTTTCGCCCCTCCTGGGAGCAGGCCCTGGCCGACGTGGTCGCGCGCGGCGGCACCCCCTACGCGATACCCGCCGGTGCGTCGGACCACCCGTTGGGGGGTCACGGTTTCGCTCGGTGGGCCTTCGAGGTCCAAGACCAGGAGGCGGACCTGGGGATACGTTTTGACAACGTCGTCGTGTGCTCGGTCACCGGATCGACGCAAGCGGGCATGATCGCGGGCTTCGCGCACGCGGACCGCGCCCAGGACGTCCTGGGCATCGACGCCTCGGCCACCGTGGAGAAGACCCGCGACCAGATCGCGCGCATCGCGCGTCGCACCGCCGCCGCCATCGACCTAGGTCGAGAGGTCGTCGACGACGAGATCGTGGTGCTGGACCGTTGGCACGCCGGCGTCTACGGCGTCGCCGACGAGACGACCATCGCGGCGATCCGACTCGTCGCGCGCCTCGAGGGAATGATCGTCGACCCCGTCTACGAGGGTAAGTCCATGGCGGGCCTCATCGACCTCGTGCGCGAGGGCGCGTTCGAATCCGGCGCCCGGGTCCTCTACGCCCACCTCGGTGGACAACCGGCCCTCAACGCCTACACCACCGCCTTCACGGCCTAGGC
Source organism: Actinomycetes bacterium (assembly GCA_021841725.1). Taxonomy (GTDB): domain Bacteria; phylum Actinomycetota; class Acidimicrobiia; order Acidimicrobiales; family RAAP-2; genus RAAP-2. The sequence goes on from JAKCEC010000152.1 coordinate 3,668, forward strand.
CGCGCGCGCGGCCGCGATGGCCTCGCGCAACGACGCGCAGCGCACCACCCGTACCCCGGGCACCGCCTCGAGTTCACCGGCCGTGGGGACGAGCACCGTGCGCGCCCCGAGTCGTTGGGCTTCGCGCACCCGACGGGTGAGACCACTCACATCT
>JAKCEC010000153.1 GCA_021841725.1 Actinomycetes bacterium
TTGTCACCCTCGACCGTCGTCGAGGTGCTGTTATCGCGCCTGCCCCTGCTGCACCTGCACAGTTCGGTGTCGGCGTTTGACCAGGCCATCGTGTGGCAGATTCGCCTGCCCCGCGTCGTGCTGGCGGTTCTGGTGGGGTCGATGCTGGCCCTGGGGGGAGCCTCGTACCAGGGTGTCTTTCGCAATCCCCTCGCGGACCCCTATCTCTTGGGGGTGGCGGCGGGCGCCGGTCTGGGGGCCACCATCGCGATTGTGACGCCGTCGGGTTTCTCCGCATTGTTGCCGTTGGCGGCGTTCCTGGGTGGCGTCCTCGCCGTGGTCCTGACCTACCTCACCGGTGCCCGGGCCTCCGGTCACTCCTCGGGTCCCTCCATCATCCTCGCGGGCGTCGCCGTCGCCGCGATCTTCACCGCCATTCAGACGAACATCCAGCAACAACACGCGGCCGATTTGCAACCCGTGTATACGTGGATCCTCGGAAGTCTCACGGTGGCGACGTGGTCCGACGTGACCCTGATATTGCCCTACGTGGTCGTGAGCGCGGCGGTGTTGCTCGCGCACCGTCGATTGCTCGACGTTCTGCGCCTGGGCGAGGAGGAGGCGATGACCCTGGGCGTCAACCCGAATCGGGTTCGCCTGGTGGTGGTGGCCGCGGCGACGCTCGGAACGGCCGCGGCGGTCTCGGTGAGCGGCCTCATTGGATTCGTGGGCATCATCGTCCCGCACCTGGTGCGTCTCACGGCGAACGCCAGCTACCGAGTCGTGTTACCCGTCTCGCTCGTGAGCGGCGCATCGTTTCTCGTACTCGCCGACTTGTGTGCGCGCATGATCGATTCCCCGGGCGAAGTACCGCTCGGCGTGGTCACGGCGTTCATCGGCGGCCCCTTCTTCATCTTCGTTTTGCGCTCTCGTCGTTCTCATCAGGGCGTGCTCTGAGATGGGCGATGACGTCGTTTCCAGTCGCGACGTCGCGCGAGGACGGGTCGAGCTTCGCGATGTCCTGGTGCGCTACGGCGACTGCGTCGCCCTCGATGGCGTGTCGCACGACGTGGACCCCGGGGAGTGGCTGGGTCTCATCGGCGCGAATGGCGCCGGCAAGAGCACACTCCTGCGCGCCATCGCCCGTCTGGTGCGATACCACGGGAGTATTCGCATTCACGGCGGCGAAACCCACTCCCTGTCCCGTCGTGAATTCGCTCGATTAGTGGCGTACGTGCCCCAGAACCCACAGTTTCCCGCCCACATGCGCGCCATCGACTACGTCGCGCTCGGTCGAACCCCCTACCAGGGATATTTCGGTGCCGAGAGCGAACACGATCGTGAGCGTTGCGCCGCGTTGCTCGATCGACTCGGGATGTCGCACCTCATTCTTCGTCCGCTCAGCACGATGTCGGGGGGAGAATTGCAGCGGCTGGTGTTGTCGCGAGCGTTGGCCCAAGAAGCGCCCATTCTGCTGCTCGACGAACCCACCAGCGCGATGGACCTGGGGCGCCGCGTCGAGGCCCTCGAACTCGTCGACGAGCTCCGTGTCGAACGCCAGCTCACCGTGGTGAGCACGCTGCACGATCTGACCCTGGCGGCACAGTTCGTGGATCGGGTGCTGCTGCTCGCGAAGGGCCGGGTGGTGGCCGACGGCGTCCCCGACGACGTCCTCGTCGAAGAATCACTCAATGAACACTTCGACGTCCGAGTGGAGATCCTACGAAGTGCCAACAGCGGCATCGTCGTCGTACCGCGACGTTCCAGAAAGAAGACCCCCCATGACTGAAGACGCGCCACGGCTCGCTCCGCACGAACCCACGGAACTGAGGAGGGCCGACTCGCTGGTCCTCATAAATACCGGCGATGGTAAGGGCAAGTCGTCCGCCGCATTCGGGGTGATGGGCAGAGCGTGGGCGCGCGGTTGGCGGGTCTGCGTCGTCCAGTTCCTCAAGAGCGGCAAGTGGCGCTCCGGTGAGCACAAGCTCGCGTTGGAGCTCGGGATCGAATGGCAGTCACTGGGCGACGGTTTTACGTGGGAATCGACCGACATGGATGAGACCGCGGCGAAGGGTCGTCACGCCTGGGAGGTCGCACGCGCGCGCATCGAGAGCGGGACTTACGAACTGGTGATTCTCGACGAAATGACCTACGCCGTCAACTACGGCTGGATCGCCCTCGAGGACGTGATCCGAGTCATCCAGAATCGGCCGCGCACGACCAACGTCATCATCACCGGGCGAAACGCCGCGCCCGAACTCATCGCGATTGCGGACACGGTCACCGAGATGCGTATGGTCAAACATGCCTACGATCAGGGAATCCGTGCGATGAAGGGAATCGAGTTCTGATGCGGCCCGAGCTGAGTTCGCGCGCTGCGCACGGGGTCGACCTGGGTCTCCTCGCGTGGCGATTCGACCGGCCGATGATCGTGGCCTCGACCGCGGCGACGGGCGGGGGCTACGGGGAGCGACAGTGGGTCCTTAACCTGCAGGTCCCCCACGACTACCAACGCACCGACATTGAACGGCACGTCGCGGAGATGGCCGGAGAACTCCAACTGCGCGGCGAGGGTGTCGGCATGCTCACCGCGGCGTCGGTGAGGGACGTGGCGCACGCGCACGAGATGGGAGTCGATGTTTGGGCGACGGTGGGAGTCAAGAAACCAATCTGGGCGGCGAGTGTCGAGCACGTCGACCAGGACCACGCCGCGCCGGGCACGATCAACATCGTCGCCGTCCTCCCGGCTCGCCTGTCCGGCGGCGGTCTCTTGAACGCTCTCACCACCGTGACCGAGGCCAAATCGCAAGCCCTGTGGGATGGCGGTATCGCCGCCACCGGCACGGCGTCGGACGCCGTCTGCGTGGTCTGTCCGGCGAGCGATACCTCGGATCCGTTCGGTGGCCCCCGTTCCGTCTGGGGATCGCGACTGGCGCGGGCGGTGCATCGCGCGATCCTCTCGGGGCTCGAGGGGGGTGATCGGTGATCACCCTGGTACTCGGTGGGGCGCGCTCGGGTAAGTCCGCGGTCGCCGAGGCGTTAGTGGCCCGGAGCGGTCGGTCGGTCACCTACGTCGCCACCGCCGACCCGGACCACGACCCCGAGTTTCTCTCTCGCGTCGCGCAACACCGACAACGTCGGCCGAGTGATTGGGTGACCGTCGAGTGCGGCGTTGAGTTGGCGGCCGTCGTGGCCGAACTGGGCGGGGTGGTATTGATTGACTCGTTGGGTGCGTGGCTCGCGCGATGGCCGGACTTCGCGGCGAACGTCGCGACCCTGCTCGAGGCGTTGGAGCGAGTGAGGGGCGACGTCGTCGTCGTGTCGGACGAAGTGGGTCTCGGGGTGCACCCCACGAGCGAGGTCGGTCGGGCGTATCGCGACGCGCTGGGCACCCTCAATCAGTCGGTGGGGGACCGCGCCGATACCGTGCTCCTCGTCGTCGCCGGTCAGGTACTGGCCCTCAAGGGCGGCCACCACTCGTGAGGCGCGCGTTCGCGTTCCTGAGCGTGTTGGGCGGCGCCGCCACGCCCACGCCGATGACCTTCGCCTGGTTCCCCTTCGTCGGCGCGGTGCTCGGACTCGTCGTGGGCGGCGCCTGGTGGGCGAGCGATCGGCTCTGGCCCGCCGGCGTCGCCGCCGTGGTCGCCGTCATTGTCGACCTCGTGCTCACCGGACTCTTACACTTTGACGGACTGGCCGACGCGGGTGACGGTCTCCTGGCGCCGATGCCGCGCGAACGACGGCTCGCGGCGATGACCGACCCCGCGATCGGCGCCTTCGGTCTGGTGAGCGTGGCGGCGATCCTGCTCTTGCGGGTCAGCGC
>JAKCEC010000006.1 GCA_021841725.1 Actinomycetes bacterium
CCGGGTCGATTCCCAACACGCGGACGTCTCCCCCGTCGCGGCGACGAAAGCCCTCGAGGATCTCCACGCAACTGGTCTTGCCCGCGCCGTTGGGACCCAACAGGGCGAAGATCTCACCCTCAAAGATCTCGAGGTCCACTCCCCGTAAGGCAACGTTCTTCGCGTAACTCTTCGTTAGGGAGGTGACCGAAATCGCCACTCCGGATCTGGGGGAATCCATGCGCTCGAAGGTACACTGTCCATTGTGGATAGTCAAGAACCGTTGAACGCGACGGCGGCGGCCATGCTCGGACTGCTGACGCAGATCGGACCCGTGAACGGCAACGGCCTCTCCCAACGCGCCGAGGTGCTCATCGGTGACTATTGGACGCTCACGCGTAGTCAGGTGTACCGAGAGTTACAGGCCCTCGAACATCGGGGCTACCTGCACGCGGGTCCGTTGGGTCCACGCTCGAGTCGCCAGTTCACCGTCACCGACGCGGGACACCGCGCGTTCCGCCAGTGGCTCGACGCGGGACCCGCGGCCGAAGTCATTCGCTTTCCGATGCTGCTCACCATCCGCTTCGCGCGCGATCTCGAGCCCGCGCGACTGCGCCAACTTCTCGAAGAGTTCCGCGCGCTGCACCACGCCAAACTCGAGTACTACACGCAGCTCGAAGCGGACATGGTCGCCGCCGCGAACGACCCCTTCGAAGTGGCGACGGTGCACTTCGGACGCCTCTTTGAGTCCGCGGTCGCCACGTGGTTGGCCGACCTGCCATCCTTCGTACCCGCCGTCCTCGTCGACCGCGACACGTCGACGTCGTAGCCGCCGTCTCGAGCGTCGCCGGTCGTCACGCGTCGCGGGGGTCCGTCACTGGGGAGGAGTCGTGGTCGCCCCCGACGAAGACCTTGAGGGCGACACCCCCGGCTCAAGGACGTCCGGGGGTCGAATATGACTATTTCTTCATCTTCTCTGCACAATCATGCAGAAAGACGGCCCCACCTGGGGTTTAGCCGGGCTCGAATCGGGTCATCCTCGGCGAGCGATGAAAATATCTGCCAAATTTTTTAGTCGCATCATCATCCCTGATCAACGGGCACTACTGTGACCGCCTGCGGCCTTCCGGTGCTCCCTTTTTTCACGCGGAGGTCGTAGAATGGTCACGCAGTAGATACTGCTTCGTTGTTCGTGCGCTTTTACTCAGCGCGAGCGACCCGACGACCCGCGATGGGTGACCAGAAACGAACCACGCTTCGTGACGCACGTGCTGCCCCAGGGCCGACTCGCGTACCGACGCGCGGTGTCGAACAGGAGAATGACATGCGACGTATATTGCTGACTCTGGCGGTGGCGCTCTTCAGCGTGACCGCCCCCGTCTCGCCCGCGACCGCGGCCGACGTGCGCCACAGCCCCGCGCGGCACCCGGGTCCCAGTCCGCGGGTCCTCGCGATTGAACAGCTCCAGGATCACCGCCAACGGCTCCAGTCCGAGGCCACCACGGCCCTGGGCGTGTTCGCGACGCGCCTGCACCTCACCCTGCAACAGATGATGGACAAGTGGCAGCGCGTCGCCGTCTGTGAAGTCGATGGCCGATGGAACATGGTCGGCCCGATCTACTCAGGTATTGGATTCTTGAACATCAATTGGATCCACTTCGGGGGCACCCACTTCGGAGCGCGCGCGGGCGACGCGACCCCCGTGCAACAAGTACTCGTCGCGATGCGCATCACGCAGACGTGGATTCCCGATCAGTACGGTTGCTCCCCGCTGGGCTGGTGATGACCCGGACTCAACGACGCGCGAGCACCTCAAAGTTCGGAATCACGAAAATGGCCGCGCGGTGGCGCGACCACTCGCGAAACGCGTGCGCGATCGCCTCAAGCTCCTCGGGCGTCGTGAGGGAGTAGTCGAGGGCTTGGCGCGCGAAGTCGCTGTGCACCACCCGTTCCGCCCACAGGCCACCCCACCACTCGCACTCCTCGGGGGACTCGAAGGTCCAATTCGACGTCGTCACGGTCAGGTCATCGAATCCCGCCGCGAGGACCCACGCTTTCAGGTGTCGACCGCCGTCGGCCTCGGCCCCGTTGGCGCGCGTCACGCGATGGTAGAGATCGAGCCACCGATCGAGGACGGGGTCGCCGGGCGACCAGATGAAGCCGCCGTAGTCGGCGTCGCGCGCCGCGAGGAGACCGCCGACTTTGAGCACCCGTCGCATTTCGCGCAACGCGCCCACGGGATCGCTCAAGTGTTGGAGGACCTGATGGACGTAGACCACGTCAAAGTGTCCGTCCTCGAAGGGCAACGCGGTGACGTCGGCCACGCGAAAGTGAAGATTGCGGTGTTGGTCGACGGGGTAATCGTGCGCGGCGCGCGCCACCACGTCGGCGGAGCGGTCAATGCCCGTGACGGTACCGTGCGCCACTCGCGCGGCGAGGTCCGCGGTGATGTTGCCCGGCCCACACCCCACGTCGAGCACCGTCGAGCTCTCCCCGAGCAGGGGCAGCAGGAACCCCGCCGAATTCTCGGCGGTGCGCCACAGGTGACTACGCAGGACCGACTCGTGGTGTCCGTGGGTGTATTGCTCGTTACTCATCACGCCACACTAAGCAACGACGCCGACCGACGCCACCACGCGCCGGCGAGACGTGTCGCGATGACGCCTCATCTCATCATTTTCACAACCTCACCTCATCGCCGCCGGCGTCGTCCCATTACGCTGGATGATGCACCCGTCGGGCGCGACCGACGACCACGCCCGAGGGCGCTCGATGAGCCGAGTGTCCACCCGCCCACGGAGGAATACCCATGAAGTGGCCCAAACCACAACGTCGAGTGAGCCGTTTCCTGCACTGGATCGGCGAACTCACGTCACGCACCAGTGCCGCAGTAGTGGCCTTCCTCGCGGTGCTCGTCTTCGCCCTCGTCCTCGCCCTCGACGGCTTTCCCCCCAACTGGGAGGCGGGCTTCTCCGCCGCGAGCGCCGCGGTGACGTTGGTGATGCTCTTCGTCATCCAGCACACGCAGAGTCGACACCAGTTGGCGCTGCAGCTCAAATTGGACGAACTCATTCGTACGTCACCGGCGGCCGACGACCAGCTCGTCCGCATCGAAGCCGCCGACGTCGAAGAACTCGACGAACGCGCACGCGAGCAACAGATCCTTCACGAATCGCTCCGTGAGGGCGACGCACTCGAAATCGTCGAGTTCAATCGCCCCCTGTCGGAGTAGGGCGCGCCGTCCGCACTCCGATCTGACCCCGTAAGGATCCTCGACGATCCCTCTGGGGCGACGCCCCGACGCGAAGAAGTTCATTCCTGCGCGTACCCCGGGCTCCGCGAAGCGAACACCCACGTCGCACTCGGTAGAGTCGGGCGCAGCGGAGTCTTTCTGCGATGAGGGGGGCAGCCGTGGTCCAAGTAGCGATTCCCGCGGTCTTCATGCGTGGCGGCACGAGTAAGGGCCTGCTCCTGCACGCCCGGGACCTGCCCCTCGACCGCGACGAGTGGACGACACTCCTGTGCGGCGCGATGGGTTCGCCCGACCCCTACGGCCGTCAACTCGACGGAATGGGCGGCGGCGTCTCGTCCTTGTCCAAAGTCTGCGTCATCGGAGAACCAACTCGACCCGACGCCGACCTTGACTACACGTTCGTCCAGGTCATGATCGCCGAGGGCCGTCTCGACTTTCGCACCAACTGCGGCAATATGAGCGCCGCGGTCGGCCCCTTCGCCGTAGACGAAGGCCTCGTGAGCGCGGACGGCGAACGGTGCGTCGTGCGCATCCACAACACCAACACGGGCAAGATCATTCGCTCCACCTTCGGCGTCGACGTGGAAAGTGGACGCGCGCGCTACGACGGGGACTTCCTCATTCCGGGTGTCGCCACCCGCGGCGCCCCCGTCCATCTCGACTTCCTCGATCCGGGCGGGGCGAGCACGGGCCGCCTGTTGCCCACCGGCGTCAGCCAGGACACGATCGACGTGGCGACGCGCGGTCCGGTGACGGTCTCCCTGATCGACGCGGCCAACGCCGCCGTCTTCGTGCACGCTTCCTCCGTGGGTCTCAGTGGGGTCGAACTTCCCGCCCAACTGGAGGAGGATCGCGGGTCCCTCGCACTCCTCGAAGGTCTGCGCCGCCAGGCGTCGGTGCGCATGGGCCTCGCGGGTGACCTCGCGGGTGCGGCGCGCATCACGGGCGTGCCGTTCGTGTGCCTCGTCACCGAGGCCACCGAGTCGATCACCCTCTCCGGGGAGTTGATCCCGGCCACGAACGCGGACCTCGTCATTCGCGTCATCTCCCACACCCAACCGCACCGGGCGATGCCCTTGACGATCGCCCTGTGCACCGCGGTGGCGGCGCGAATCAGCGGATCCGTCGTCGCCGACGCGCTCTCGCACGCCGCGGCCTCGCCGCCGACGGGCCCACTGCGCCTGGCGACACCCTCGGGGGTTCTGACGGTGGACGCGACCGTCACCGAGCGCGACGACACCTGGGTGGCGACGTCGGGCAGCTTCGTACGAACCGCCCGTCGACTCTTCGACGGACGCGTCTGGAGCCACCGCTGAGGATGTGAGGTCGGCCGTGCGCCGGCGGCGTGGCGTTCCTCAGCGGCGCGGACGAGCGGCGTCGTGCGCTGGTGGCGTCGCCTCCCTCGCCGGCAACGGCGACTGCGCGCTCAGCGCGAACGCAGCCACCACGCTCGACCAGAGGAGTGACGCCACGGCGAGGTGGACGTCCGCAATCTCGGTGTGGCTACTCCACACCGCGCTCATCGCCCCCACCGCCACCTGCAGCGCGAGCACGAAGAGTGCCAGCGTGGCGAAACGCCCCACGCCCGGCGCGGCACCGGTACCTCGCCGCAGCCGCAGCAGGAACAGCACCACCACCACCGATCCGACCAGCACCAGGGAGCGGTGGGTCATCTGAATGACCACCACTCCGAATTGAGCCGAGGAATTCCCACACACCGGCCAGGCCGGACACGCGGACTGGGCGCCGGCGTTCACCACGACGGATCCCGAGATCACGATGACGTAGAGCGCCACCACCGCGGACCACCCGAGTCGCGTCGATCCTCGTCGTAGCGACCACGTGGCCTCGGGTCGGACGAAGGCGGCGACCGCGACGACCGTGACCACGCCGAGGAAGAGGGTGGCCGTCAACAGGTGCAACGCCACCGTGAAGGGCGCATTATTGGCGAACACCGTCAAAGCGCCCAAGAGGATCTGCACGATGATGATCACCACCGCGGCACGCGTCGGTGCCCGCAAGTGCGTGGCGCGCTCGTTGTGGCGCACGCTGAGCGCCAGCGCGACGATGAGTCCCGTGACGATGGAGGCCAGGAGGCGATGCGACTCCTCCATCAGGGGATGGAAACTAGCGATCGATCCTTGAGATCCCGTGCACAGCGGCCACCCCTTGCAACCCATCCCTGAGTTGGTGACCCGAACCGCGCTACCGAGGACGATCAGGCCGAACGTCGACGCCCACGTCGCGATCGCCAAGATTCTCAACCACGTGGTCGAGACTCCGCGGGCTCGCGTCGACTGAATTTTGGCCATGCGCTTCCCCCGACTCGTGGCGCGCCGCACCCGGCGCCGGCACGGCTCCAGTATGGACAGACCCCGCCCAGTGACGACGCGCGGACCTAGGGTAGAAAGTCCCAGGCGCACCGACGATCCCGTGCGACACCCCGGGCGCGGACCGCCCCCGGTGACGGTGTCACCAGCGTGGTCGCCCGCAGTGGCGCAGTGACTCTCCGGCGAGATGGGCCCTCTCAATGAGCGACGCCACGACGGTCGCTGCGGGTCCCCACGCGCCCCGGTACGGTCACGAAAGTAGATAGACTCGGAGTTTGTATCTCAAATATGATTAGCGACTTAGGGTCTAATCTCAAATACGAATTAGACACCGTGCACCACGACATGACGTTGAAGGATTCCCCATGACCGATAACGCATTGCGCAAACCCAAGGCGTCCGCGAAGACCAGTGGCGCGAAGAAGGTGGCGGCCCCCGTGACGGCCCCGCGATCGACGCCGGCGAAGAAGACTACGGCGAGGCCGGCGACGGCGACCGCCCCGTCGAAGGCCCGCGCCACCAAGAAGGCGCCGGCGAAGAAGGTCGACACCGCTCAATTGGTGTCGTTCTACCGCGACATGATGCTGATCCGTCGTTTCGAGGAGCGCGCCGCACGCGCCTACACCGAGGCGCTCATCGGTGGCTACTGTCACCTCAATCTCGGCGAGGAGGCCGCCGTGGTGGGACTGATGTCCGCCCTCCGTGACACGGACTACCTCTTCACGAACTACCGCGAACACGGCTACGCGATTATGCGCGGCATCGATCCCAACCGCGCGATGGCCGAACTCTACGGCCGCGTCGACGGCGTTTCCAAGGGCTGGGGTGGTTCGATGCACATGTTCGACATGACCCATCGGCTCCTCGGGGGCTACGGCATCGTCGGCGGCCAACTCCCCCTCGCGACCGGCGCGGCCCTCGCCATCCAGTACCGGGGACTCGACGAGGTCGTCATGTGCACGATGGGTGACGGGACCGCCAACATCGGCGCGTTCCACGAGTCCCTCAACATCGCCGCCCTCTGGAACCTGCCGGTCGTCTTCGTCGTCATCAACAACGGCCTGGGGATGGGCACGACGGTGGCCAAGGCGTCGGCCGAACCCGAGATCTACAAGCGCGCCAGCGCCTACGCCATGGCCGCTGAACGCGTGGACGGCCTCGACCCCGTCGCGGTGTTCGACGCGGCGCAGCGTGCGCTCACCTCCGCGCGGTCCGGCAAGCCCTTCCTCCTCGAGGTGATGTGCGAGCGTCTCCGTGGTCACTCGGTGGTCGACCCCGCCAAGTACCGGTCAGCGGAGGAGGTAGCGCAACTCGCCAAATTCGATCCCGTACCAGCCCTAGCGCATCGCCTCGTCCACGACAAGATTCTGACCAGCGCCCAGGTGCACAAGATTGACGAGGAGGAGACCGCGCGCGCCGATGCGGCGGACGCCTTCGCTCAGGCCAGTGCGCTCCCCGACGTGACCACGCTGTTCGATTACAACTACGCCACCCCCGTGGCCAACGATTCTCGTCGCCTTCCCGGAGACCCCCTCTTCGCGGTGGTCGCGCGTCCGGAGGTAGTGCGATGACGATGAAGACCTACCGCCAGGCGTTGCACGACACCCTGCGCGCCGAGATGCTCCGCGACGAGAACGTCTTCTTGATGGGCGAGGAGATCGGCGTGTTCGAAGGCTCCTACAAGATCACCGCCGGGCTCCTCGCCGAATTCGGTGACCAGCGGGTCAAGGACACTCCCATCGCCGAGGAGGGATTCACCGGCGCGGCGATCGGCGCGGCCATGCTCGGACTGCGCCCCGTCGTGGAGATCATGACCATCAACTTCTCGCTCCTGGCCCTCGACCAGATTGTCAACCACGCCGCGAAGATCTACGGGATGTTCGGGGGCCAGGCCAAGGTCCCCCTCGTCATTCGCACCCCCGGTGGGGGCGGACAGCAGCTGGGCGCTACCCACAGCCAGAACATCGAGCTCTACTACGCGTTCGTCCCCGGGATGAAGGTCGTCGCGCCCTCGACACCGGCCGACGCCAAGGCGTTATTGCTGGCCGCCATTCGCGACGACGACCCGGTCTTGTTCCTCGAGAACCTCGCCCTCTATAACACCAAGGGCGACGTCCCCGATGACGACACCCCGGCCGAGATCGGCAGGGCCAAGGTCTCGCGCGAGGGGCACGACCTCACCCTGATCGGGTACTCACGCATGGCCTATATCGCCAAGAACGTGGCCGACGCCCTCGCGGAATCCGAGGGCTTGGACATCGAGGTGATCGACCTGATGAGTCTGCGCCCACTGGACCGCGACACCTTGATCGCGTCGGTGAAGAAAACACACGCCGCGGTGGTGCTCGAAGACGACTGGTTGACCTACGGGATCGGCGCGGAGATTGCGGCGTCCATCTCCGACGGCGCCTTCGACTACCTCGACGCCCCCGTGCGGCGCGTGGCGATGGCCGAGGTGCCGATGCCCTATTCCAAGGTCCTCGAGTCGGCGGCGATGCCGACCAATGATGACGTGATTACCGCAATTTTTCAGACTCTCGAAGCCGTCGGACGACGATTGAAGAAGGTGGGTCAAAGCCATGATTGAAATCAAGATGCCCCGCTTGTCGGACACCATGGAGGAGGGCGCCATCGCGTCGTGGCACAAGCACCCCGGCGATCGAATCGAGATTGGCGACGTCCTCGTCGAGATCGAGACCGACAAAGCCACCATGGACTACGAGGCGTACGAGGCGGGCACGTTGAGTCAGATCCTCGTGGACGAGGGGGCTACCGTCACCATCGGCACGCCCATCGCCGTTCTCGACAACGGTAAGGACACACCGGCGCCCGCCGCACCCGCCACCGCCGTCGCACCGGCGCCGCCCGTGGTGGTCGCGCCGGCGCCCGCCGCGACGGTGGCGCTCACGCACGCCACGACGAGTCGCGCCCCGCTACCTCACCACAGTGGGAGTGACGGGCTCTTCGCCTCTCCCCTCGTGCGCAGGCTGGCGCGCGACCACGACCTCGACCTCAGTCACGTGCGCGGCTCGGGTCCGGGCGGACGCATCATCCGGGCGGACCTCGACGGTCTCCTCAGTGAACCCGCCGCCCCCGTGGTGACGCGCCACGTGGCGCGACCCGTCGTCGCCACCGGACCCATCGTGGACGAGAAGAAGGCGTCACAAGAGGTGCCGGTGACCAAGACCCGCCGCATCATCGCGCGACGACTCAGCGACAGCGCCCAGTCGATCCCCCACTTCTACGTGACGGCGGTGGCCGACGCGGAGACGTTGATGGCGATGCGCGCAGACCTCAACACCCTCGCCGACGCCCAGGGAGACCCGAAGATCAGCGTCAACGATCTGATCATTCGTGCCGTGGCGTTGGCGCTGCGCGAGCACCCCGACGTGAACGCCTCCTACGTGGGTGACGAGAGCGCCGTCATGCTGGTGCACAACCGGGTCAACATCGGCGTGGCCGTCGCGTCCCAGCACGGGCTCGTCGTCCCGGTGATCATGGACGCGGACGCCAAGACCGTGGCGGAGCTGGGCGTCGAGGCCAAGGCCCTGGCGAATCAGGCCAACGGCAAGGGCCTCTCCCTCGAGCAGATGAGCGGGGGCACCTTCACTATCTCGAACCTCGGCATGTTCGGGGTCGAGGAATTCACCGCCATCATCAATCCCCCGGAGGGGGCGATCTTGGCGGTGGGGACGACGTCGCGAGAGCCGGTCGTCGTGGGTGACGACGTGGTGGCGCACTATCGCGTGCGTTTCACCCTGTCCGCCGACCACCGCATCATCGACGGTGCGTTGGCGGCGCAGTTCCTGCGGACGCTGACCGCGTTGATCGAGCACCCCTGGAGGATCGTCGCGGCGCAGTAGGGCGGTCCGACGGCGCCGTGACGATGGTCGCCCAATGTGACTTTGTCACCTGTCGATTCCTCGACCACCCCACTACGGTGAGCCCCACGGGTGACACCAGCGCGGGAGGACGACCATGACGACAGAATTCCAGGGCAAGACGGCCATCGTGACGGGCGCGGGCGCGGGCATCGGGCGCGCCACGGCCCTGCAGCTCGCGGCCCGGGGCGCACGCGTCGTCGTGGCCGATCTGCACGCCGCCACGGCCCGCGACACGGTGGCCACCATTGAGTCCGCCGGGGGCGCGGCGCTCGAAATAGTGGGCGACCTCAGCGACCCCGATGTCGTCAACCACCTGGTCACGACGACCCTAGAGGCCTACGGTACCATCGACATCCTGATCAATAACGCGGGCATCATGGACGACATGAGTGGGCCCCACGAGGTCAGCGACGCGCTATGGGAGCGCGTCGTACGCGTGAACCTGACGGCGCCGTTCCTCTTGATGCGGGCGGTGGTGCCGCACATGCTCGCGCGCGGCCACGGGGCGATAGTGAACACCGCGTCCGAGGCGAGTCTGCGCGGGAGCGCGGCGGGTACCGCCTACACCGTGTCCAAGCACGGCGTCGTCGGCCTCACCGAGTCCGCCGCGGTCGTCTACCGCAACCAGGGGATCCGGGTCAACGCGGTCGCCCCCGGCGGAGTGAACACCAGTCTCGAGGTCAACTTGAACGCCGACGCCATGGGTCTCGCCGCGATTGGTGGCTACTCGGCCAACGTCGGTCGCATCGCCCAACCCGAGGAGATAGCGGCGGCGATTGTATTCTTGGCCTCGGAGGCGGCGAGCAACATCACTGGCGTGATACTCCCCGTGGACGGTGGCTGGTCGGCGGTCTGACGTCGCGCCGACGGGTGGCGCCGGCGCGACCGCGGCTAGAGGTCGTTACCCGCGTAGGACAAGTTGAAACTCTTATTGGTTAAAGGGAAGTCGGGCACGATCGTGTCGGTGAGGGCGACCGCCAGCGCCGGCCAATTGAAGAACGAGGGGTCGACGACGCGCACCCTCGTGAGCCGACCATCACGGTCGAGTTCGACGCGATGCGCGACAACGCCTCGCCACCCCTCCACGAGTCCGACCCCCGACCCCCTCGCGTCGCGCGGCGACGGCGGCGGCGATTCGGTTCTCGTCGCGTCGCGCACACGTGAGATCACGAGGTCGATTGAGGCGCGGAACTCCTCCACCCGTTGAGTGAAACGGGCCAATACGTCGCCCGCGGGCTGGGTCACCGGCGTAAAGTGGCCGGCCACGAGGGGGTGGTCGCGTCGGGCGTCGAACTCGAGTCCCGACGCACGCGCCACGGGACCGACGGTGCCCAGGGCCGCGGCGTCACTCCGGGCCAGCGTCGCCGTACCCTCGAACCGGTCAACGACGACCGAGTGCGACACCGCGAGTGACACCACGTCCTCGAACGCGTCGGCGATCTCGCGCATCGTCGCCTCGCTCGGCAGGGTGCGCACGCGCGTCGAGCCGACCCCCAGGGCGCCGCGAAGGAGCCGATGACCGGTGAGGGCTTCGTTCAGGCGTAACAGCTTCTCACGCACCACCATCGCCCGTGCGTGCGCGACCGCGAAGCTCACGTCGTTGCACAGTGCGCCGACGTCATCGACGTGGTGGACGAGGCGCTCCATCTCCACCAGGAGCGAGCGCAGGTTGCGCGCCTCGGGTGACACGTCCAGACCCTGGGCCTCCTCGACCGCGAGACAGAAGGCCAGTGAGTGCGCCACCGCACTGTCCCCGGAGATGCGCTCGGCGATGGCGATGCCCGCCGCGGGTTCCTCCCCGTGAAACATGCGTTCCACCCCCCGATGCACGTACCACAGACGCGCGGTCATCTTGAGGATCGTCTCGCCGACCACCGAAAATCGGAAGTGGCCCGGTTCGATGAGACCCGCGTGGACCGGACCGACGGGTATCTCGTACACCCCCGTGCCCCTCACTTCGACGAAGGGATACGACGTGGTCTCCGTGGGCGGCGCCGGCATGCGGTCCGCTCCCCGGCGCATCGGATACCACCCCTCGGGCCAGTGCTGGTGACGCACCAGGGGGCGCAAGAAGGGGTGGCCCTCCGGTTCGACCCCGTAGCTGTCGCGCATCTCGCGTTCGAAGCGACTCGCGCTGAAGGACAGGCCGCTCAGGCTCGGTACCGTGGGGTGACCGGGGTCGAGGCGTAGCGTCAGTTCCACGCGCTCGTCGGGCGCACCGCTGGTGAACAGGTAGACGACGCGCAGCGCGTCGCCGTCGTCGTGTGCCGCCACCAGGGCCAGACGCCGCCCCTCGGCGAGGAGATCGGCGACGCGCCGACGAAGGCCCTCCGGCGAGACCTCCTCGCTCCTTCGCGTCGCCCCGATCACGGCATGACCCCGTGCGCGGCGTGCACCAATAGAGACTGCAGGGGCCACGACACGATACCGAGCGCTCCGCAGACCACCAGCGCGCCCACGAGCGGCAGGACCAAGGAGCGATCCGTCGCCGACGGGGGCGCGTCAGCGACGGCGCCACCGAAGAGCATCTGTCGCGCGTGGCGGCCCACGGCCGCGAAGATCACACTGACGCAGAGCAACGAGGCGGCGACCGCCCACCAGAGTCCCGCGTCCACTTCAGCCCGCGCCATCGTGAGCTCACTGACGAAGAGGCTGAAGGGCGGCAGCGCGATCAGGGAGAGGAGTCCGACCCCGAAAATGCCCGCCAGCGCGGGTCGCCGCGCCAACAACCCCGAAATCTGGGCTATCTCCGTGGTGCCCTCAAGGTGAGCGATCTCCCCCGCGGACAAGAACAGCACCGCCTTCGTGATTCCGTGGCCCAAGATATGCAAGAGCACCGCCGCGAGGGCCAGGGGACTCCCCACGGCGGCGGCGACGGCGAGTAGGCCCATGTGTTCGATACTCGAGTACGCCAGCATTCGTTTAAGGTCGCGCTGCGCGATCAGCATTACCGTCGCGAGCAACAGGGACGCCATCCCTACCACCAGGAGCAACGCCCGCGGAAACGTCGGGCCGAGCGCGGCGACCGCCACCGCCCGGAACCGCAGCAGCCCGTAGAAGGCGACCGACAACAAGACTCCCGACATCAGGGCCGACACCGGGGCCGGGGCCTGGCCGTGGGCGTCGGGGAGCCAACTGTGCATCGGGACCAGACCGACCTTGGTACCGTAGCCCACCACCACCAGGGCGAAGGCCACGCGGGTGACGTTGGGGTCGAAATGAGGCGCGAGTGCCGTCAAAGTCGTCCAGTCGAGCGAGGAGCCGTGCGCCGTCGCGGGAACGTGCCGTTCCGCGAAGTAGACGAGTACCGTACCGAGGAACGCCAGCGCGATACCCACTGAACACAGGATGACGTACTTCCACGACGCCTCAAAGGCTCCGTCGGTCCGACGGTGACTGACCAGGAACGTCGTGGCGATGGTGGTTGCCTCGATGCACACCCAGAACACGCCGAGATTGGCGGTCACTACCGCGCCCAGCATGCAGACGATGAAGGCCTGCATCAAGACCACGTAGTGGCGCGCGTAGCGCGCGCTGATAATGCCGCCCGACAACTCCTGGCGCATCGTGCGCGGGGTGAACAAGGTGGCCAGGAGTGACACGGCGCCGATTACCACCACCATGAACGCGCTCAGCGAATCCGCGCGCAGCGAATGATGCAGCGCCCACTGGGGACCCGACGACGTCGCCACCCCCAAGGCGATTCCGAGGCCCAAGATCAGCGCGCACGAGCCGGCGCTGACCCAACCGACCCACGCGCGCCACGAGAACGTGGCCGCCACCACGGTCATGGATACGGGAACCGCCAGGATCGCCAGGATCAGCATCAGTCGCGCAGCTCTCGCAACTCGGTGAGGGCGTCGATACGCGAATGGTGGCGCACCGAGGCCATCAAGAACTGCAACACCACCACGACCAGCATGACGTCGAGCGAGGAGCCCAGTTCTACGATCAGGGGCACGCCCGACGTCAACAAGAAGGTGACCAGGGCGATGCCGTTGTCCACCACGATCAGACCCACGATCTTGGACACGGCCCGACGGCGCGTGACCAACATGAAGTACCCGACCAGCACCGTCGCGAGGCCGAGCGGCGCCAACCTGGTGGCGTCATCGGGTGACAGCGACGTGATGCGAGTGCCCACCACGTACGACAGGACGATGAGTCCCGCCGCGAACACCAGGGACGCGGGCACGTTCACGAGGGGTCGCGATTCTCGCGAGCGCGGGTCCCACTTCGCGACCCGGCGCAGCACCGTGGGCACGACCACGCCCTTGACCACTAACACCAGCGCACCCGTGACCAGGAGTGCGCGATCGTTCTCGTGCAGGGCGAGGTCGACGGCCACCGCGCAGAGTGCGACACCCTGCAGTCGCAGCATCGCGACGATCGAACTCACCGAGCGACGCCACAGGGTCATCACCGCCGACAACAGCACCGCCCCGGCGGCCAGTTCCAGTGTCGCGACGTAGGTGGAGGTCACCGCGTCACCAGCCCCGTGACGACGGCCAGCACCGAGAGGACGAACCCGCCGGCCAACAGTTCGGGTAGTCGAAAGAGGCGCAGCTTGGCACTGCGTACTTCGATCAGCGCTACACCGAGGGCCACGAGCATCGTTTTGGCGGCCAAGGATGCGACGGCCACCACCACCGAGAGCACCGTCGCGTGGGTTGAGATGCCCCAAGGGACGAACAGATTGGCGACCAGTGAGAACAGCAGACCCACCCGCATCGACTCACCCCAGGTCACCAGCGCCAGTTCGCTGCCCGCGTACTCCAGGGTCATCGCCTCGTGCACCATGGTGAGTTCCAGGTGCGTCGACGGGTTGTCCACCGGGATCCTTCCCGTCTCGGCGATGACGACGATGACCAGCGCCGCCAGGGCGAGCAGGCGCGAGGGCCCGAGAACCCAGTCGGGGTGCGCCAGGGTACTGGCCATGATGCGCGGCAAATTCGACGAGTGCGACGGAAGCGACAAGGCGATCACCGCCACCAACAGCGCCGGCTCGGCGAGGGCGCCGATGGTCATCGCCCGGCTGGCCCCCATCCCGCCGAAGGCGGTGCCGACGTCGAGTCCCCCCAGGGCCGCCGCCGCGGAACCCGTCAACAATAGGTAGACCACCGCGAGGATGTCCGCGCTCGAGCCGAGCAGGGGGCGCGTGCTCACCAGTGGCGAGATCGCCACCGCCACCGTGGTCGAAGCCACGATCACCACGGGGGCGAGCGCCAACACCGGACTCGCGTGGCGTGCGTGGAGTCGCTCCTTGGTCGCGAGCTTCCTCAGGTCGCGCAGCGGCTGGACGACGGGTGCGCCCACGCGACCCTCGGCGCGAGCCTTGACCTTGGCCATCAGGCCGACGAGCAGCGGACCCCCGAGGCCCACCGTGACGACCTGAATCAGCGTGGCACTCCCTGCGTAGACCCACCCCGTCATACGATCACCCCACCACCAAAATCGCGATGAGGGCACCGAAGCCGAAGGCCAGGTAGCGGTCGAGACTGCCGTTCTGCAGTCGTCGCGCCGCGCCCCCGGCGCGCAACACCCACCCGATGATCGGACGATACCCCCTCGCCTCGAAGACGTCGACAATGCGACTCTCGTAGGACAGGGACTGCTCGTAGTACCGCGACTCCACCACGTGCGTGACCTCGACGTCGGACTGCGGACGCAACACGTCGGCGAAGACCCGTTGCAGGGGTTCCGCAAAGGAGGTGGCCGTGTACTGCATGCGCGAGGTCTGGCCGTCTCGACCACAGCCCCACGCGTCGACGCGCCGCGCGTGCCGCGCGGTCCGGTTCTGACTGAGGAGCCACACGAGCGACATCACCCCGATCAGGGCCACCAGCACGGCCGCCGGCGCGATGGCGCCACCCAGTCGCGCGAGTACCACTCCGGTCGAGGGGGTGTAAGGGTCGCTCGAGCGACCCAGTGCGAGTGACACCGCCCGCTCCCACCACGCACCCACCAGCCCGGGCGCCACCCCGAGGAAGACGCTCGGAATCGTCAGCGCGCCCATGGCCACCAGCATCGACCGCGACGCTTCGTGGGCGTTCGCCGCGCCCTCCGAGCGAGCGCGACCCAGGAACCCGATGCCGATCACCTTCACGAAGGCCACCGCCGTCAGCCCACCGGTCAAGGCGAGCGCGACGGTCCCGAGGAGCATGACGATCACGACCGGCGTGGACAGGGCGGTGAAACCGTGCAGAAAACTCTGCAGGAGGAGCCACTCACTGGAGAAGCCGCTCAGCGTCGGAACAGCCATGATGGCACCGGCGCCGAACACAATGACGGTAGCGGTGACGGGCATGACGTGGATGAGACCGCCGAGCAGGTCCAAATCGCGGGTCCCCGCGGACCGGTCAATCGCCCCGGCCGCGAGGAAGAGTGCACCCTTGAAGGCCGCGTGGGCCAGCACGAGTAGCAGCGCCGCGCCGAGGGCCAGGTGCGCGACCATCGGCTGACCACTGTCCTTCAGCGCCCCGGCCGCCCCGACACCGGTCAGCACCAAACCAATGATGTCAATCGTGGAGTAGGCCAGGAGTCTCTTGAGATCATTACTGGTCGTGGCGTGCAGCGCACCGTACATCGCCGAGACGACGCCGAGGAGGGTGACCGCGAACCACCACCACACCGTCCCCCCGTGCAGCAGACCCTGACCCACCCGAATGATGCCGTAGACGCCCATCGCCACCATCGCGCTCGACATCAACGCGGACACGGAACTCGGCGCCGCGGGGTGCGCCTTGGGTAGCCACACGTGCAGTGGCACCGCGCCGGCCTTGGACGCAAACCCGCCGAGTACCAGGAGGAACGCGAGTGAGCGCGTCGCCGGTGAGAGTCCCGCCGCGTGGGCGCTGATCGCCGCGAAACTCTGAGCCGAGCCGTGGGAGGAGACGAGCAGCAGCCCGAGCAGGATCGACGCCGCCCCGAGCTGGGTCATCACGCCGTACCACAGGGCCGCACTGCGCGCTTCTACGTGCCGCGCGTGCTCGGTGAGGATGAGCAGGAGTGAACTCAGGGCCATTAACTCCCACCCGAACATGAAGGTCGTGATGTTCGAAGCCGACGGTACCGCGATGAGCGAGAACGTGAAGAGCATGAAGGTGCTCTGCGCGGGGCGCGACGCCAGGGCTCCGTGGGCGTAGCCGACGTTGTAGACGCACGCGGCGGCGCCCACGATCGAACTCACCAAAATGAACCACGCCGCAAGGGGGTCGAGCGTCAACGACACTCCCGACAACGGAAGCACCTGCGCCGAGTGAAACGTCGTCGTCGCGCCCCCGCGCAATGTCGTCACCGCGGCAAAGACCGCGAGAACGCACCCGAGCGCCCCCAGCGTGGACGCCACGGCGACCCGCCATCGTCGCGCGAGGGCGGCGCCGGCGAGGGCGGCGAGCGCTCCGACACCCAGGGCCACCAGGAGTAGCGTCACGGACTATCGGCCGCTCAGCGTACGCAACGCCCGCAGGATCTCGCGGGGGTGCGGCGGGCAGCCCGGGATGAGAACATCAGGGACGACCACCTGATCGAGGGTCGAGCTGACCCCGTACGCGGCCGTGAAGATTCCCCCGTTCACCGCGCAGTCACCACAGGCCACCACGACCGACGGGCGCGGCAAAGACTCGAGCGTCCGACGCAGTGGACCGTCCATGTTGTGCGTGACCACACCCGTGACCAACACTCCGTCCGCGTGCCGGGGCGAGGCCACCAACCGGATGCCGTAGCGGCCCGCGTCGTAGTGGGGTGCCAACGTCGAAGCGATCTCCATTTCACAGCCGTTGCACGACCCGACGTCGACGTGACGCAGTTGCAACGACCCGCGAAAGTTCATTCCCGCGTGCGACACGGGACGCGCGGGTGCGTGCGGGCTCACCGCTCGTCGAAAGAGTGAACGAAACGCGGAGGCGTGGCGCGAGGGCCGACGAAACGTCACGACTGCGCTTCGAGGTGCTCGAGCGCACTGCGACTGCGACCCAGGGTCGCCACCAATACCCGCCGGGCCACTAGCAAGAAATCCTTCACCACGTCCTCGGTGATGGTGTACGTGACCGCGTTGGCGCGACGATGGGATTGAACCAGTCCGGACTGTTTGAGGACGTTCAGGTGCTGCGACAGTGACGACGCCTCGACGCCGAGTTCGTCGCGGAGTGCGCTGACGGGCATCTCGCCGATGACCAGCAATTCCAGAATCCGAATGCGAATCGGATGGCTCAGGGAGCGAAACATCTGTGCTTTGGCCACGTATAGCGGTTGATCGAGGTGCGGCTCCGTCACGGGTTCACCATAGCAGTGGATTTAGTAATTCTGCAATTACTAAAGTAATCACCGTTACACTCCCACGCCTCAGCGGGTCCCGCTTCGCCCGTCGTGGCAACCTCTCCCGGTCTGCGCGCTGCCCGTCAACACCCACCACCCGGTGACGAGAAGGCGCGGGACGAGAGCCTCCCTCAGTAAGGGTCGGCGCCCAGACATCGCGTGATCTCGGCCGCGACCCGCAAGCACGCGAGACTGTCGTCGTGACTCTGTAGCGGCGATTCCACTAGTCCACGACCCACGTAATCGGCGAACGCCGTCGCCTGATAGACGAGTCCCGCGTGGCGACGGATGGGTGAATTGTCCATCCACCACGTCATCGGCACGTCAAATCCCTTGCCCGCTAGGCCCACGCCCGAAGGGAAGACGAAGGGTTGAGCGAATTCGATCACCCCGTCCTCTCCGGCGACGGTCGCGTGGTGCGGGGCGTCCACGACGCCCGAAACGGTAAACGTCGCCCGCGCGCCGCTCGCGTACGTCAGGTACGCCGTCGTCTCGGCGTCCATCCCGTCGTCGAGGACGACACCGCGTGCCTCGATACTCGAGGGCTCGCCCAAGACCCACTGACACAGCGCGATGGGGTAGATCCCCATGTCCCACAGCGGACTACCGTGCCCCTTTCGCCACATGCGCGCCATCGCCCGATTGTCCTGGCAGAAATCTGCGAGCACCAACCTCGGCTCGCCGATGGCGCCCGACTCCAAGAGTTGGCGCGCCACGTCGCTTTGGGGCAAGTACCGCGTCCACATGGCCTCCATGACCAGTAGACCCAATTGGCGTCCGCGCGACAACACCTCCGCGGCTCGTTCGACGTTCTTGGTGAACGGCTTCTCCACGAGAACCGGCTTTCCGGCGTCGAGGGCGAGCAGCGCACACGCCGCGTGATCCGTCGGTTGATTCGCCACGTACACCGCGTCGACGTCATCACGAGTCACCAACTCCTCGTAGCTCGACACCGCGACCGGGATGGCGTGCCTCAGGGCAAACGCCTCCGCACGACCAGGGGTACGCGAGGCCACCGCCGAGATCCGCTGGGGGGTATTGGACAAGAGGGTCGACGCAAAGGCGTCCGCGATGGATCCGGGACCGATGATCCCCCAGCGCAACGGGGGCACGGACGAGGGATCGATCAGCCGGGGCTCGGGAAGATTCATGAGTATCACCCTAGGGATATCCCCCCGGGTCGTCAAAACATCCCGCCTGGTCCGCACCGGTCACGAAAGGGGAATACCCCGTACGGAGCACGAGGCGCGCCCCATTCTTCACCGCGCAACCGACTCACACCTCAACCCCACCCGGCCTCCACCGTCGTGGCACCGCTTCACGCTCGCCATCCCCTCGGAAGCTCGGCGTCCACGGTTCAGGAGACAACGTCCCACCTCAGCGTGACCCTGAAGAGGCGCGGAAAACCCGAAGCGCCCTTGCGCCGAGGAACGCGTGACGCGGGGTGCTGCGGTGCGAACCGGCCGGGGAACATAATGAGGCGGTACTGTTCGCGACGGTACCACCGACGACGTCCGATGGCGA
>JAKCEC010000154.1 GCA_021841725.1 Actinomycetes bacterium
CGAAGAGCCGGCGCACCGCCGCCGCGTCGAGGAGACGCGCCGCGACACCGTAGACGGTATCGGTCGGCACGGCCACGACGTCACCGCGGCGAAGCGCCGCCACCGCCTCCTCGTGGCTCAGTACGTTCATCGCGGTCGTCGCGCCACCAGGACGCGGGGTCGACCACTCAGGTCGTCGTCGTCGCGCGCGTCCACGTACCGGTGACGCGCGGCCAACGCGAGCAGGGCGTGACGTTGGCCCTCGCCGTGTTCCATGACCAGTGAGCCCCCCGGTCGCAACCACGACCACGCCGCCCCCACGATCGTCGCCGCGTCGTCCAGGCCGGCCACGCCCTCGGCGTCGGGGGACACCAGCGCCCCGCGAGGTTCGTAGGTGAGCACGGGGTCGAGGTCCGCGAACTCCCCCTCGCCGAGGTAGGCGGGGTTCGCCACGACGAGGTCGAAATGTCCGCGCAGGGATCCGTCGAGCGACGAGAACCAGGAGGACTCCACGAAGGACACGTTGAGGAGGCGGTGCTTGCGCGCATTGGCGCGCGCCACCTCGAGGGCGTCGGGTGATTCGTCCAGGGCCACCAGGGTGGCGGCCACCCCTCGCGTGCGCAACTCGTCCAGGAGCGAGAGCCCGATCGCCCCCGACCCGCAACCCACGTCCAACACCATCGGCGCACTCGTCGTCGCCCGCGCCAGTTCGTCCAGCGCCACCTCGACCAATTGCTCGGTCTCGGGACGCGGGATGAGGACCCGGGGGTCGACGTCGAGGTCCAGGTGGCGAAAGGGCCAGTGCCCGATGATGTACTGCAGGGGCTCTCCCGCCAGGCGTCGGCGCGCGGCCCCTTCGAGCGCGCGACGCGCCGCGGGGTCGCCCCCGGGCAAGAAGTCCTCCACCAACCAACGCGCCTCGCGGCGCTCGAGACCCCACGCCACGAGTTGCGCGACGGCGTCGGCGCTAACGTCCGTC
Source organism: Actinomycetes bacterium (assembly GCA_021841725.1). Lineage (GTDB taxonomy): Bacteria > Actinomycetota > Acidimicrobiia > Acidimicrobiales > RAAP-2 > RAAP-2. The sequence goes on from JAKCEC010000154.1 coordinate 959, forward strand.
ACTCTCGGCCAATTGGCGCGCTCGCCGGTCCGCCAACAGCGCGTCGATGTAGGGGTCGAGGTCACCGGCCAGGACGGCGTCCAGGGTGTAGTTGGTCAAGTTGATGCGGTGGTCCGTGACACGATTCTCTTTGAAGTTGTAGGTGCGGATCTTCTCACTGCGTCCGCCGCCGCCGAGTTGGGAGCGCTTGAGGTCGCCCAGTTCGTTCGCTTGGGCGTCCTGGGCCGCCTTGAGCAGGCGCGAGCGCAGCACGATGAGGGCCTTGGCGCGGTTCTGGATCTGGCTCTTCTCGTCCTGCATCGACACCACGATGCCGGTGGGCAGGTGGGTGATACGCACGGCGGAGTCCGTGGTGTTGACACTCTGACCGCCGGGACCCGAGGACCGGTAGACGTCAATCTTGAGTTCGTTGGGGTCGAGGGCCACGTCGACCTCCTCGGCCTCGGGCAAGACCGACACGGTGGCCGAGGAGGTGTGCACGCGACCCTTCGCCTCGGTCACCGGCACCCGCTGGACGCGGTGCACCCCGGCTTCGTGCGCGAGACGCGTCCACGCGTCCTCGCCCTTGATGAGGTAGATGGCCTCGTCGAGTCCGCCGTGGTCACTCTCTCGCTCCTCGACGACGTCGAGCTTCCAACCGCGCAGGGCCGCGTAGCGTCGGTACATCGCGGCCAGGTCACCGGCGAATAAGTTGGCCTCTTCGCCGCCCTCGGCGCCGCGGATCTCCAGGATCACGTTGCGCCCCTCGTTGGGGTCGCGCGGCAACAGCAACGTCTCGAGGCTCTCTTCGAGGTCCGGGAGACGCTCTTCGGCGACGCTCATCTCCTCACGCCACTGCTCACGGTCGTCGCCCGAGCTCTCGTTGAACATCTCGCGCGCGGTCGCCAGGTCCTCGCGCGCGGCCTTGAGGGCGACCCAGGCGGCGTTGATCTCCGCGAGGTCCTTGTGGCGACGCGAGAGGTCGCGCAGTCGCGTGAGGTCCGCCGCAACGTCGGGTTGCGACAAGGCGGTTTCGACGGAACGAAGTTCGTCCTCGAGGGCCGCGAGAGTGTCGTCGAGCGATCGCACGAAAGGTGGCGACTCGCCGGCTTACGCCTTGGGAGCGCGCGCCTTGTTGGTCTTTTGCGCGTAGCGGCGCTGGAAACGCTCGACGCGACCACCGGTGTCCACCAGCTTCTGCTTACCGGTGAAGAACGGGTGGCACTCGTTGCAGAGTTCCACCTTGATCTCGGCCTTGGTCGACTTGGTGGTGAAGGTGTTCCCGCACGAGCAGGTCACGTGGGCGTCGATGTAATTGGGGTGAATGTCGGTCTTCATGGCTGCTCCTTGGCGCGGACGAGAAGTTTAGCGGAAAATCACGACGTCGGCGCGGGGCCCCGCGCGATCTCGGCGAGGAACTCGTCGTTGGACCGCGTGGACTTGAGCTTGTCGATCAGGAGTTCGAGGCCCGCGGCCTCGCGACCCTCGGAGGCCAGTCCGTTGAGGACCCGGCGCAACTTCCAGACCTGCGGCAAGACGTCGCGGTCGAAGAGCAATTCCTCGTGGCGCGTGGACGAGCCGTTGACGTCGATGGCGGGAAAGAGGCGCCGTTCGGCCAAACGGCGGTCCAGTTTGAGCTCCATGTTGCCCGTGCCCTTGAATTCCTCGAAGATCACCTCGTCCATCTTGGAGCCGGTCTCGACCAGCGCCGAGGCCAGGATGGTGAGTGAGCCGCCCTCTTCGATGTTGCGCGCGGAGCCGAAGAACTTCTTAGGCGGGTACAGCGCCCCGGAGTCCACCCCCCCGGACATGATGCGGCCGGTGGCGGGGGCGGCGAGGTTGTAGGCGCGCGCCAATCGGGTGATGCCGTCGAGGATGATCACCACGTCGCGACCCTGCTCGACGAGCCGCTTGGCGCGTTCGATGCAGAGTTCGGCGACGTGGGTGTGCTCCTCCGCGGGGCGGTCGAACGTGGAGGCGATCACTTCACCGTTCACGCTGCGGCGCATGTCGGTCACCTCTTCGGGCCGTTCGTCCACGAGCAGCACCATGAGGTGGACCTCGGGGTTATTGACCTCGATGGACTGCGCGATCTGCTTCATGATGGTGGTCTTGCCCGCCTTGGGGGGCGAGACGATCAAGCCGCGCTGGCCCTTGCCAATCGGGGCCAACAGGTCCACGATGCGGGGGGTGAGCTCGGACTTACCCTCGCTGGTGGCCAGCTTGAGCTTCTCGTCGGGGAAGAGGGGCGTCAGGTCTTCGAAACGGGGGCGCAGTCGCGCCACCTCGGGGTCGAAGCCGGCCACCGTGTCCACGCGCAGCAGCGCGGGGTACTTCTCGTTCGAGGCGGCGGGCCGGTAGCCGCCGGCGACGACGTCGCCCTTGCGCAGGTGGTAACGGCGCACCTGGTTGATCGACACGTAGACGTCATTGGGCGACGCGTGAAAGCCCTTCGTCCGCAAGAAGCCGTAGCCGTCGTCGCGCAGGTCCAGTAGGCCCTCGATCTCCACCAGTTCACCGTTGTAGGGCTGGTCGGCGTTGGGCATGGATTCGCCGAAGCGGTCACGGCCCGGGTTGGCGCCGCCGTTGCGGTTGCGTCGGTTGCGCCGGTTATTGCGGCCACCGGGTTCGTTGCCGAACTCTCGCGGCTGACGCGGTTCGCGGGGTTCGCGGGGTTCGCGGGGTTCGCGCGCCGGAGCCCCGGGGGCCGTCGCCACGCGGGCCGCGGGGGCGTCGACGGACGCGTTCTCGCCCACGACGACGCTCGGGATCGCGCGCGACCCGGTTCCGTTGGCCGAGGCGGGCCCCGCCG
>JAKCEC010000155.1 GCA_021841725.1 Actinomycetes bacterium
TCGTCGGCCTCTTCGTCGTCGACGGGTGGCTCGCGCTGTTCATACTCGTCGGCGTGAGCGTGGTGCTCAGCTATAACCTCGAACTCTTTCACGGTCTCTTTCACACGCGAGCGGTCGTCGTCCTCGGGTGGGGCGCGTTTCCGATCCTCACGGCCTACTACGCCCAGCATCGGACGCTCAGCCTCGCGTCGGCGTTGGTGGCCGGATTTGGGGCCCTGCTGACGCTGGCTCAACAGCAACTCTCAACCCCCGCGCGCCACCTGCGCCGACGCGTCGTCGCGGTGCGGGGCGTCCTCGTGGGCGAAGACGGCACGACGACGCCACTGGACAAGGATCAACTCCTCGCCCCCCTCGAACACACCTTGCGGACGCTCTGTCGCGCGGGACCCCTGCTCGCGCTCGGTCTGATCGTGGCGCGAGTGACGCACCTCTGATTACCGGGGTCCGACTCTCGGAACCTCACGCCGGGCCCGGGACGTTCGCGTCGAGTCGACCGCGTTAGATACCTACGCTCGCCACTCGACCGATCGCACGTGGTGGGCCGCCGCCAACGCCAGGCGTACGCCGTTGGCGTCCGCGTCCAGTCCGTACACGGGGGTTCCCGGCTGCTGACGCCACGATTCGTCGATCGTGCCCGCGTCGACGGGATCGAAACCCAGTTGATCCACCAGGTCCATCACCACCTTCTTCGCCGCCGGGTCGTCACCGGCCACCGGTACGGCCATCCGGTCGGTGGCGCCCGCGGGCCGTGCCCTTTCGATCAGATTCGCCGCGTAGACGCCATTGAAAACCTTGACCACCGGGTGTTTGATCTGCTGCGCCACCCAACCACTCTCGGTGAGGCCCTCTTCGATCTCGCCGATGCGTCCGTCGCGCTGTTGCGGGTAGTAATTCCCAGTGTCGATAACGACGACCCCCGCCGCGGCGCCCGTGAGGAAGCCCGGCGGCAAGGCCGGAACGTTCTTCTCGGGGACGGCGATGATGACCAAGTCGGCGCCTTCGGCGACGTCCAAGATGGACACCGCCCGAGCCCCGGTCATCTCCGCCAACTCCGACAGGGTCTCGGGTCCGCGTGAATTGGCCACGCGCACCTCATGACCCAGGTGGGTCAGGCGTCGCGTGAGATTGCCCCCGATGTTCCCCGCCCCCACGATTCCTATCTTCATCTCATCTCCCTTGACCTGGTGATCTCGAGGCCACCGCTCACATCTTCCGACCCCGTCCTCCACCGTAGTAAGCCCCGGTGAGCTGCGACGCCACGGTGCCCTCGCGGGGTCGTTCGTGCGACCTCCGCCTAGTGCGGCGGGACCGGCGCCTCGGCCTGGTATTCGAAGGTGGCCCCGAGTGGCGACTCGTCACTGGCCATCGTGCGCGCCTGGGCGTGTAACGACTTCATGACGCCGATAGCGCGCGCAAAGGCGTCGGAGTCAGCGTGTCCGTTGAACAGGCGGTCGAGTTGGTGGAGCAGCGAGGTGTACGTGAAGTTGAAGGTGTCGACGAGGTACCGTGCCCGTGAACCGGGGAGGTACTCCTCGCGCGTGGGGTCGGTCGGCACTTCGTACACCCCCTCAGGGTCGAAGGTGATGGGATCTCCGACGTAGTCGAAGCCGACGGTGAGGGCGGACGGGTCGGGTCGCACCAGACGACGGCCCCTCTGGATCTCGACGAAGCGATAGAAGTGGGCCACGTCGTTGACGCCACCGAAACCCGCCACTTCCTCGGGTGACATTGACGAACCCTCGCCCTGGGCGATGATGACGTCGATGGCCGCCACCGCACTGGCCGCACTGTCCACCACGACGGCCCCGTACATCAACTCCGGACCCACCTGATTTCGCGCGGGCGCGACGAACGTCGTGGCGTCAATGCGAGCCAGTGCACGTTTGATCAACTCGTAAAACTCACCGATGGTGCAGGGCTCTTCGACCTGGGGATTCAAGAGGGACTCGTGATTGATGGGCTCGCGCGGCTCCTCGATCTCGATGAAGACCTCGAGCTGTTCGAGGGAGAAGGGGGCCAGGTGCACCGTCAGGTGCTGCTCGATACCCCCCGGGAGTCGACCGGGGTAACGGGGCACGAAGGCGGGTGACGCGAGTACGGCTTCCCCGCCCAGCGCGTTGAGAAGATTGCTGACCAGCGCCATGTGCAGCATCTCCTCAACGACGACCGATTCGAGCACCCGCGCGACGTCGCGGTTGCGCTCGGGCATGAGTGAGTAGAGGGCGTACAGGTAGAGGGGGATGGTGGCGTGTTCAAGTTCGAGGGCCCGTTGCAACGCACCGCGTAGCACCGCGGGGGTCGGGTGGTCGTGGGTGAGTCCCTCGATGATCGAACGCTCCAACGTGATCATGACTGCGCTCCCGTTCCTCGGCGACCACCGTGCATTATGCCACGCGGTGAGGCGCTGGCTTTCGCGCGCCGCGCGCGGCGCGCCCGCGAGGGAGCGGCCCCCCGACGAACGAGTGAACGCGGGCCTCGACTGGTAGGTTGAGCGCATTGACCCGAAGGAGGACCGATGAGTGACCACCCACCCCTCAGCGCGCTCGACATGGTACCGCGCGACGTGAAATTTCTCGTCTTCGCCGCGTCGCTCCGCGCCGATTCGCTCAATGGGCGCCTGGCCCAACTTGCCGCGGAGGCGGTCACGGCGCGCGGCGGGGAGGTGGACCTCGCCACGATGGCCGAATTCGACAGCCCCTCCTTCAACGCCGACCTCGAGGACGACGGCGAACCACCCGCCGGCGCTCGCGAGCTGTATCGCCGACTGGGCGACTGCGACGCGTTCATCATTGCCTGCCCCGAGTACAACGCGTCGATGCCGGGGCTCTTGAAAAACGCCATCGACTGGGTGTCACGCTTTCGCCCACAACCCTTCAATGAACTGCCGGGTCTTCTCATGTCCGCTTCGCCCTCCATGGTCGGCGGTAATCGCGGATTGTGGTCGCTGCGGGTGCCCTTCGAACACCTGGGTGCACGGATTTATCCCGACATGTTTTCTCTCGCCCAAGCGCATCACGCATTCGACCCAGACGGTCGATTGGCCGACGCCGAACTTCAGCGCCGATTCGAGTCGACCATCCAAAGTTTCATGGAATTGGTCGAGGCGTCGAAACACTATCCCTGTGCGCGATCGGCGTGGATTGAATATCTGGGCGAGCGCCTCGAGCCCTCCCTCGACCGAGTCGAGTGATCCGAGGCCGGCGCACGCCACCGCGCGCGAACTCGTCCCCTCGGGCCCGGCGAGGTCGGCGCTTCGTCGGGGGGGTGTGCGCGGCGCTGGCGATCCTCGTCACCGCAGCGCCCCTTCGCGCACCGGCGGCGACGCGAGCTCGGCCCGTCCTCGCCGGTGCCACCGCGAGTGCGGTGGGGATCGCCGACTGCACATTCATCGATCCCACCCGCGGCGTCCTCAACTACTCGACGACACCGGCGTCGCTGCGTTCCGCGCACCGGACGCTGCTCGTCGAGATCCGCTACCCCACGGCGGGACCCGCCACGTCCGCCTCACGGGTCGTCCCTCGGCCCGTGGCGCGCCGAGGTGGCTACCCCACCGTGCTCTTCGCTCACGGCTACGACGTGACCCCCGACGCCTACGCGGCGCTGCTCAACGGATGGGTGGCGGCGGGCTTCGTCGTGGTCGCCCCCTTCTTCCCTGACGAAAAACCCTCGACCATCATCGCCGAGGGCGGCGCCAACACCGAGGGAGACCTGGTCAACGAGCCCGCGGATCTCGCC
>JAKCEC010000156.1 GCA_021841725.1 Actinomycetes bacterium
GGTGCCCGCGCGCGCGCGGGCACCGTGGCGGCACCGGCGCGCGCGGGCCGCGCGTTACGCACCTCGACGAGGATCTCGTCGCCGCGGTAGTCCACGATGACCGTCGTGGGGGCGCCGGCGGCGTGGCGCACCACGTTGGTGAGGGCTTCTTGGATAATGCGGAAGATGGTGAGTTCGAGACCCTGGGGGAGGTCGCGCACCTGCCCGGCGAGCGTCACGTCGACGCTGACCCCGGCGGCGCGGATGCGCTCGACGAGCCCGTCGAGGTCGCCCAGGTCGGGCGTGGGGGCGGTCGCGACGAGGTCGTCGTCGCCGCGACGCAGCACCCCGAGGACCCCGCGCAGTTCCTCGAGTGCGGCGCGACTCGTCGCTTCGACCGCCGCGAGCGCCTTACGGGCCTCGCCGGGCTGGGTGTCGAGCACGTGGCGGCCCACGCCCGACTGGATGGCGATCACGCTGAGGCTGTGGGCCACCACGTCGTGCAACTCGCGCGCGATGGCCATGCGCTCTTCGACGATGGCGCGGCGCGCCTCTTCGATCTCGAGGCGCTGACGCTCCTCGCGCTGCTCTCGCAGACCGCGTACGTAGGCGCGTCGCGTGGCGATGGAGTCGGCGATGAACCAGGTGGCGGCGGCCAAGAAGAAGTTGAAGGTGACGTCGCCCTGGGCGCGCCCGAGGGACCAGGCCACCCCGACGCTCAGGGCCAGCGCGGCCTCGAGCGCGATCACCGCGGCGAGCGACTGACGCCGCGGGTAGCGCAACGTGAGCGAGTACAGGGGGAGCGCCACCAGGGGAGCGGGCGCGAGGGAGTGGCCCAGTACCGTGGTGAGTGCCACCGCCGCGCCGGTGACGATCAAGGTGGCCACGGGCCAGCGACGCCGCAGGGCCACCGGGACGGTGGCCGCGAGGTAGAGCGGGACCAGGAGGGCGCGCGAGACGGGTGAGGGGGCGCGGGCGGGGAAGTGGGGAAAGACGAAGAGGTGGGCCAGGGCCCCCGCGGTGAAGAGGGCGGCGGCGGCGTAGTCGACCCACACCCACTGGCGCGACGTGAGCCGCTCGAGCCACGGGGGGCGCGGCGTCGTCACGGTGAGGTCCACACGGTGACGCTAGCGAAGTTCACCCGCGAGCGCATGGGTCGCGAGAGGTGAAGTCACCTCCGTCGCAGGGATGAGCTGCGCCTGCGCGGCGCCGTCGCGCGTCCACCTCCGGGCGCAGCGAGAAATGACCGCGCGGCCGATGACGGGCGCGAGGGTGCGCGAGAAGACTGGAGTTCACGGAGCCGCCGCCGCGGTGGCTCCAGCGATCGGTCTCTCGAGGAGGTCAGATGATTCAGGTTCAGGGAGTTACCAAGCGCTACAAGGACACCGTCGCGGTCGACGACCTGTCGTTCAACGTGCGCGAGGGGGTGGTCACCGGATTCCTCGGACCCAACGGATCGGGCAAGTCCACCACCATGCGCATGATCATGGGTCTGGACGCCCCCGACGGGGGTACGGCCACGATCGACGGCGTCGCGTTTCACGGGGTGGGTCTCCCGCTGCGTGAGGTGGGGGCGCTGTTGGAGGCTCGCGCGATCCACCCGGGGCGCAGCGCCTTCAACCACCTGTGGTTCCTCGCCCAGACCAACGATATCCCGCGTCAGCGCGTGAGTGAGGTGCTCGAACTGGTCGGGCTCAGTGCGGTGGCGCACCGTCGCGTGGGCAAGTTCTCGCTGGGCATGGGCCAACGTCTCGGCATCGCCGCCGCCCTGCTGGGCGACCCCGCGACTCTGCTCTTCGACGAGCCCATCAACGGTCTCGACCCCGAGGGCATCCTCTGGGTGCGTAACCTCCTGAAGAGTCTCGCCGCCGAGGGGCGCACGGTATTCGTCTCGAGCCACCTCATGAGTGAGATGGCCCTCACCGCCGACCAGTTGGTGGTCATCGGACGCGGCCGACTGATCTCCTCGGGGTCGGTCAGCGACTTCATCGCCGAGAGCTCGGGCCAATTCGTGCGGGTGCGCTCGCCCGAGGCCACGGCCCTCGAGGCCCTGCTGCGCACCCAGGGGGCCCACGTGGTCGCCGAAGAGGACGGGTCGTTCTCCGTCAGCGGACTCGACGCCGCCGCGATCGGCACCCTGGCGGGCGACGCGGGCCTGCACCTGCACGAACTCTCGCCCCAGATGGCGTCCCTCGAGGAGGCCTTTATGGAACTCACGCGCGACAGCGTCGACTACCGCGGTCACCCCAACACCCACGGGAGCGATGACGCCGTGGCTGTCAACGCCACCCCCGCCCACCCTCAAGGAAAGTAGACGTCATGACCACCACCCTCACCCCGCGCGTCAGCGCACTGGCCCCGGCGCCGCGCGCGCACGTGCGCACCACCAGCGTGCTGCGCGCCGAATGGACGAAACTGCGTAGCGTGCGCTCGAGCGCCTGGACCATTCTCGCCCTCGCCGTGATCACGCTGGGGATCGCCGCCATCGCCGGTTCCGCCGTCTCGAGTAGTTGGCACACCATGTCCAGCTTCGAGAAGTTGAATTTCGACCCGACGGGGCTGTCCCTGCGCGGAACGCTCTTCGGTCAACTCGTCATCGGGGTCCTCGGAGTCCTCGTGATGAGCGCCGAGTATTCCACGGGATCGATCCGTTCGACGTTCACGGCGGTGCCCCGTCGCTCCCAGGTCCTGTTCGCCAAGATCGCGGTCATGGCGGTCGTGGGTTTCGTCGTCAGTGAGGTCCTCTCCTTCGGGGCCTTCTTCCTCGGACAATCCCTGCTGGCCAGTCCGGCCCCGCACGCCACGCTCTCCCAACCGGGCGTCCTGCGCGCGGTGGTGGGCGGGGGACTCGTCTTGACCGTACTGGGGCTCCTCGCCCTCGGCCTGGCCACGATCATCCGCCATTCGGCCGCGGCGATCACGACGTACGTGGGGCTCTTGTTGGTGCTACCGCTCGTGGTGCAGGCCCTGCCGTCGTCGATCTCACAGCCCATCACTAAGTACCTGCCCTTTCACATCAGTGACGCGATGACGTCGGTGACCCACGTGCTGGGCAACGGGCCGTCGCTCAGTCCCTGGGTCGGCTTCGCGGTCCTGTGCGGGTACGCGACGGTCGCCCTCGTGGTGGGTGGCTGGCTGGTGCTCCGCCGCGACGCCTAGTGTCGGCGCGCGTCGCCGGAGCGCATCGTACGTAGGGCGGGCGGGACCGCTAGTCCCCGCCCCCCTCGTCCATCGCCGCGCCGCGGCGGCTCGCGTCTCGGGCGAGTTCGACCACGGCGAGCACCGTGTTCCAATTCCGCGTGGTCGCAGCGCGGAGCAGGCTGAGTCGCGGGACCATCACGGAGTGTCCGATGCCCGGGGGCACGAAGAGGTAGACGTCGCGACCAATCACCCGGAATTCTTCGGGACGCCAGGGCGCGTGGTTGACGAGATCGTCGGGCGCGCCCTCGGGCGCGCTAGGTAGGAACGCGACGTGCAGGTGGGTGGGGGCGGCGTCGGGGAAGGGGTTGGCCGCGACCACGGCGCGCAGCTCGTCGGCGCCGCGCACGACGACGGGAACGTCCCAGCCGGTCATCTCCGCGATGACCTCGTGGATCCGCGGTGCGACGTCGAGGGTCGCCGCGTGTTCGACCACGACGTTGCCGCTTTGGATATAGGTCTGCACGCGGCTCAGGCCCGCCGCGCCGAGCCACTGGACCAGGTCGGCCATGCGCAGCCGACGGTGCCCCCCCACGTTCACGCCGCGTAAGA
>JAKCEC010000007.1 GCA_021841725.1 Actinomycetes bacterium
GGTATCGATGACCGGCGACGATTTCGATTTCTCCTTCTCGGGACTCAAGACCGCGGTGGTGCGCGCCACCCAGAAGCATCCCGAGGTCGAACTCGCCGACGTGGCCGCCTCGTTCCAGGCCGCGGTCTGCGAGCAACTCCTGCGTAAGCTGCGCCGCACGCTGCAGGCCTACCCCGAGGTGCGCGCGGTGGCCCTCGCTGGAGGGGTCGCCGCCAATTCCCACCTGCGACGCGGCGTGCAGGAGCTGGCCCAGGAGTTCGGCGTCAGCGCGCTGCTACCGAGTCTGTCGATGTGCACCGACAACGCCGCGATGATCGCGGCGGCGGGCCTCTACCGCTTCCTCCACGACGGTCCGAGCGACGCGTCGCTCTCGGCGCGCCCGACCTGGCCCCTGAGCGAGGTCGGGTGAGCGAGCGCTGGATCCCCCTCGACGTCGACGACACCGAGGTCGACCCCCTCGCGCAGTTTCACCGGTGGTTCGACGAGGCCGCCCCCGAGATGCGCGAGCGCGAGGCCGTCACACTGGTGACCGCGACGCGCGACGCGCGCCCCAGCGCGCGCATGGTGCTCCTGCGTCACGTGGGCGTCGACGGCTTCGGGTGGTACTCGAACTACCGTTCACGCAAGGGGCGCGAGATCGAGGAGAACCCGCGGGCCGCCCTGTTGTGGTACTGCGAACCCCTGGGTCGCCAGATCCGCGTCGAGGGACCGGTACGGCACATGGCGGCGGCGGCGTCGGACGCCTACTTCGCGGCGCGCCCGCGCGGCCACCAACTCGGGGCGCACGCGAGCGCTCAGAGCTCGGTGCTAGCGAGCCGGACCTCCTTAGAGGAGCGCCTGGCGTCAATCACGGCACAGTTCGACGGGGTGGACGTGCCGCGCCCCGAGCAGTGGGGCGGATTTCTCCTGACCCCGACCTATTTCGAGTTTTGGCAGCACCGCCGCGACCGTCTGCACGACCGCATCGCCTACGAGCCGACGCCCGATGGTTGGCGACGCCAGCGACTGGCCCCCTAGGGCCCCGGGGCGTTGGCACTCGGCCCACGAGTCTGCTAAATTGGCAGTCACAACGTTTGAGTGCTAACCAAACAGGAGGCAATGCCAATGAAACTGCACCCACTAGAAGACCGTATCGTGGTCCGTCCCAACACCGCGGAAGCGACCACGGCCTCGGGTCTGGTCATTCCCGACACCGCCAAGGAGAAGCCCCAGCAGGGTGAGGTGCTCGCCACCGGTCCCGGCCGTCGCGCGGACGCGACCGGCGAGATCTTCCCCACCGGCGTGAACGTCGGCGACACCGTCGTGTACTCCAAGTACGGCGGGACCGAGATCACCGTTGACGGTGAGGATCTGTTGATCCTGTCCAGCCGTGACGTCCTCGCCACCATCACGAAGTAGGCCGACATGACCAAAATGCTCAAATTCGACGAAGAGGCCCGCCGCGGCCTCGAAGCCGGGGTCGACAAGCTCGCCGACGCCGTCAAGGTGACCCTCGGGCCCAAGGGCCGCAACGTGGTCATCGGCAAGAAGTTCGGCGCCCCGACCATCACCAACGACGGCGTGTCCATCGCTCGCGAGATCGAGCTCGAGGACCCCTTCGAGAACATGGGGGCCCAGCTCGTCAAGGAAGTGGCCACCAAGACCAACGACGTGGCCGGTGACGGCACCACGACCGCCACGGTCCTGGCCCAGGCGCTCATCAAGGAGGGCCTGCGCAACGTCGCGGCCGGCGCGAACCCCTCGGGGCTCAAGCGCGGCATCGAGAAGGCGGTGAAGGCGTCCGTGGAGTCCATCCACGCGCAGAGCCAGCCGGTGAACGACAAGACGCAGATCGCCCAGGTCGCCACCATCTCGGCCGCCGACGCCAGCATCGGCGAGGTCATCGCCGACGCGATCGACAAGGTCGGCAAGGACGGCACCGTCACGGTGGAGGAGTCCAACACCTTCGGGATCGAGCTCGAACTGACCGAGGGGATGCAGTTCGACAAGGGCTACCTCTCGCCGTACTTCGTCACCGACCCCGAGCGCCAAGAGGCCGTACTCGAGGACGCCTTCATCCTCTTCACGAGTGCGAAGGTCTCGGCCGTGCACGATCTGGTGCCGGTGCTCGAAAAGGTCATGCAGGCCGGTCGCCCGCTCCTGATCGTCGCCGAGGACGTCGACGGCGAGGCCCTGGCCACGCTCGTCGTGAACAAGATCCGCGGCACCTTCACCTCCGTGGCCGTCAAGGCCCCGGGCTTCGGTGAGCGCCGTAAGGCGATGCTCCAGGACATGGCGGTCCTGACGGGCGCCACGGTGATCTCCGAGGAGATCGGCCTGAAGCTCGACTCGGCCACCGTGGACCTGCTGGGCCGCGCCCGGCGCATCGTCGTGACCAAGGACGCCACCACCATCGTGGACGGCGCGGGCTCGCCCGAGGACGTCGCCGGTCGCGTCGCGCAGATCAAGCGCGAGATCGACGACACCGACTCCGACTGGGACCGCGAGAAGCTCCAAGAGCGGTTGGCCAAGCTGGCCGGCGGCGTCGCCGTCGTCAAGGTCGGTGCCGCCACGGAAGTGGAGCTCAAGGAGAAGAAGCACCGCATCGAGGACGCCCTGAGCGCCACGCGTGCGGCCATTGACGAAGGCATCGTGGCCGGCGGGGGTACCGCCCTGGTGCGCAGCCGCGCCGCCGTCGACGCCCTCATCCTCACCCTCGAGGGCGACGAGGCCACCGGTGCGCGCATCGTGGCCAACTCCCTCGAGGCGCCGCTGCGTCACATCGCCGCGAACGCGGGGTACGAGGGTGCCGTCAAGGTGCGCGAAGTCGCCGACGCGAAGGGCAACGTGGGGCTGAACGCCGCGACCGGTGAACTGGTGGACCTCGTGGCCGCCGGCGTTATCGACCCGGCCAAGGTCACGCGCTCGGCGTTGCAGAACGCGGCGTCCATCGCGGCGCTGTTGTTGACCACTGAGGCCATCGTGGCCGACAAGCCCGAGCCGGCGCACGCCCCCTCGGGCGACGGCGGCATGGGCGGCATGGGCGGCATGATGTAACTGTCGTTCACGCGACGTGGGAAGAACCGGGCCCTCGGGCCCGGTTCTTTTCGTCCGCGGGGGCCGCTCACCCGACACGGGGTGCTCACCCGACGCGGGGTCCTCCTCGCGTGGGGTGGGGACCCGTTGGTCCGCCCCGTCGCCGCGTCGACTCCTTACCGCGGATCAGTCGTCGCTGGCCTCGACGGCCACGTGCGGGACCACGCGGTCGAGCCACGCGGGCATCCACCAGTTGGCGCGACCGAGGTAGTGCATCATCGACGGCACCAGGACCGTGCGCAGGATGAACGCGTCGAGGAGGACGGCCCCGCCCAGTCCGATGCCGAACTCCGCGATGATGCGCTCGCCGCCGAAGGCGAAGGAGAAGAAGACCGAGATCATGATGAGCGCCGCGGCGGTGATGACGCGGCCGGTATTGGCCTGGCCGTGCACGATCGCCATTTCGTTGTCGCCGGTGTTGACCCACTCCTCGTGCATGCGCGAGACCAGGAAGACCTGGTAGTCCATCGAGAGGCCGAAGAGGATGGCGATCATGATGATGGGGAGGTAGGACTCGATGGGTCCGGACCCCGATCCGATGAGCGAGCTACCCCAGCCCCACTGGAACACCGCGACGACGAGCCCGAAGGACGCCCCGACGGCCAGCAGGTTCATCAGGGCGGCCACCAGGGGGATGACGACGGACCGGAAGGCGACCATCAACAGCAGGCACCCGAGCAACACGATGACCACCAGGAACAGCGGGATCTTGGAGTCGAGGATGTTGGCGAAGTCGTCCGAGAGCGCGCGCGAACCGCCGACGTAGATGGCCGTGTGGGTGCTCGACGTCGCGGCGGGCACGTAGTGCGCGCGGATCGCGTCGATGAGGGAGGTCGTGGCGCGTGATTGGGGACTGGACTGCGCGACGACGCTGAACACCGCGACGCTGCGCGTGGCGTTGAGGGAGACGGGACCGACGAAGGCCACGTCGGGGGCGGTGCGCAACGAGGTGGCCAGTGCGCGCATCGTCGCGACGTCGCCGGGCGAGTGCAGGTCGCCGACCACCAACAGGGGGCCGTTCGAGCCCGGGCCGAAGCCCTGGGCCAGGTAGTCGTACGCCGTGCGCGTCGTCGACCCGACGGGGTCCGATCCCTGGTCCGAGATGCCCAGGTTGAGCGAGAAGATCGGCAGGGCGATCAGCACGATGAGCACGAGCGAGCCGAGCGACAGGATCCGCGGGTGGCGACTCACGAAGAGGGCCCAGCGTTGCCATCCGCCCTCGAGGAGCGCGGGCTCGGGTCCGTCACTGGCCAATCGACGGCGTTCGCGCCGGCTCAGCACGCGATCCTTCTGGAACGCCAGGAGCGAGGGGAGCAGGGTGAGCGAGGCGAACATCGTGATCAGGACCGTCACCGACGCCGCCACCCCGAGTCCGTCGAGGAAGGAGAACCCGAGCACCAGCATGCCCAGCAGGGCCACGCACACCGTGGCCCCGGCGAAGAGCACGGCGCGCCCCGAGGTGTTCACGGCGGTCACGATCGAGTCCTCGACGCTCATGCCGTGGCGCAGGTTCTGACGTGAGCGCGTGACGATGAACAGGGCGTAGTCGATGCCCACGCCCAGTCCGATGAGCGAACCGAGGATGGGGGCGAACTGCGCAATGGAGAGTCCGTGGCTCAACAGCGTGGTGGCGCCCGACGCGATGCCAATGGCGAAGAGCGCGACGCCCAGGGGCAGCAGCATGGCCCACAGGGACCCGAAGGCTAAGAACAGCACCACGGCCGTGAGGAGCAGACCCACCCCCTCGCCCGGTGATCCCTTGGGTGACGTCAACTGTCCAAAGGCGTTGCCCCCGAAGGCCACCGCCAGGGTGGGCGAACGCAAATGCGCCGCGGCGTTCACCACCGCCTGAATCTGCGGCGTGCTCAAGAGATTGGCCTGTTTGGTGAAGGTCACCGTCACGTAGCCAATGGCCGGGTCGATCCGTGAATATTGCAGGGGCGACACGGCACCGACGTTGGTCAAACTCGTCAGCGAGCGCAGCACCGGAGTGATGGTGGCGGCGTCCGCGGCGAGGGAACCCGAGGACGCACGGAACACGATCTGGTCGGAGTCACCCGCGGCGTGGGGGAAGCCCGTCTCGAGGAGGTGCAGCGCGTGCGTTGAATCGGTGCCGGGGAGGCTGAAGGAATTCGAGTAGGCGGTACCGACGGCTTGCGCCGTGGCGTTCACCCCAATGATCAGGACGATCCAAATGACGAGCACGAGCCAACGGCGTCGGACGGCGAAGCGGGCGAGAGATTTCACGAGGGGACTCCTGAGTCGGGGGTCGAGACGGAACGGGCGGGGACGGTTGAGCCGCCCCCACCCTAGATGAGCCGCGCGCGCGCCGTAGCGGTCGTGAGGGGAGTCGCCAGCGCCGTCGCGTCCGCGTCGATCGGTGGGGGGCCCAACGGCGTCCAGTAGATTGGAGGGAATCACGTTCAGCCCAGAGCGCGGTTGCACCCCGGAGGTCGCTATGGCGGAAGTAGAAATCGGTATCTATAAGTCGGCTCGTCAGGCCTACGGATTTGACGATATCGCCATCGTGCCCTCGCGGCGCACCCGCGACCCCGAGGACGTCGACATCACCTGGCAGATCGACGCCTACAAGTTCGACCTACCGGTCCTGGGTTCGGCCATGGACGGCGCGATCTCGCCCACGACGGCCATCGAGATGGGGCGTCTCGGCGGCTTGGGCGTGTTGAACCTCGAGGGTCTGTGGACGCGCTACGAGGATCCGACGCCGCTGTTCGACGAGATTCAGACGCTCGAGGACGACAAGGCGACGGCGCGTATGCAGCAGATGTACCTCGAACCCGTCAAACTCGAGTTGGTCGCGGAGCGCATTCGTCAGATGAAGGCCGCCGGCATCGTCACCGCCGCGTCGGTCACGCCGCAAAAGACCGACTGGATGGCCTCGACCGTTCTGGCGGCGGGCCTGGACATCCTGGTGATCCAGGGCACCGTGGTGTCCGCCGAGCACGTCTCTCAGACCGTCGAACCACTCAACCTGAAGAAGTTCATCCGTGACTTCGAACTCCCCGTCATCGTGGGGGGCTGCGCCAGTTACCAGGCGGCGTTGCACCTGATGCGCACCGGCGCCGCGGGCGTCCTGGTCGGCGTCGGGCCCGGTAACGCCTGCACCTCGCGGGCGGTCCTGGGCATCGGGGTGCCCCAGGCCACGGCCATCGCGGACGTCGCGGGCGCGCGCATGCGCCACCTGGACGAGACCGGGGTCTACGTGCACGTCATCGCCGACGGGGGGATGTCCAAGGGCGGCGACATCGCCAAGGCCATCGCCTGCGGGGCCGACGCCGTCATGATCGGCTCGCCGCTGACCAGCGCCATCGAAGCGCCGGCGCACGGATTCCACTGGGGCATGGCGACGTTCCACCCCACGCTGCCGCGCGGGACGCGCGTGCGCACCACGGTGCGCGGCACCCTCAAGGAGGTCCTGGTGGGACCGGCGCACGAGAACGACGGCCGCCTCAACCTCTTCGGCGCGCTGCGCACGTCGATGGCCACCTGCGGGTACGAGACGCTCAAGGAGTTCCAGAAGGCCGAGATCATGCTGGCCCCGTCGCTGCAGACCGAAGGGAAGCAACTCCAGCGGGCCCAGGGTGTGGGCATGGGCCATTGACGGTCCTCGTCGTCGACTTCGGGGCGCAGTACGCCCAACTCATCGCGCGCCGGGTGCGAGAGGCGCGCGTCTACTCCGAGATCGTCCAGAGCACGATTAGCGCCGAGGAGGTGCGCGCGAGGAATCCGTCGGCGATCATCCTCTCGGGGGGCCCTAAATCGGTGTACGAGGTGCCCGCGCCGTCGCTGGATCCCGCGATCTACGAGCTCGGCGTCCCCGTGTTGGGTATTTGCTACGGCGCCCAATTGATGGCGCAGCAATTGGGCGGCGAGGTGGCCCACACCGGCGGCGGGGAGTACGGGCGCACCGAGTTGTCGCGGCGCGGGTCCAGCGCGCTCCTCGAGGAGTGGCCCGACACGTTGACGTGTTGGATGAGCCACGGCGACGCCATTGCGCGCGCCCCCGAAGGGTTCGAGGTCACCGCCTCGACGCCCCTGGCCCCCGTGGCGGTGATGGAGGACCCGAGCCGACGCCTCTACGCGGTGCAGTTCCACCCCGAGGTCGCGCACTCCGAACGCGGCCAGGAGCTGCTGGAGAACTTCTTGCACCACGTGGCCCAGATCCCCCCCACGTGGACCAACACGTCGATCATCGACGACCAGGTGGCCGCCATCCGCTCGCGCGTCGGGTCCGAACGGGTCCTGTGCGCCCTGTCGGGCGGGGTGGACTCCGCGGTGGCCGCCGCGCTGGTCACTCGGGCCATCGGGTCCCAGTTGACCTGCGTCTTCGTCGACACCGGCCTCATGCGACACCACGAGGGCGAGCAGATCGAAGCCACCTTCACGCGTCAGTTCGGCGTGCGCCTCATCCACGTCCGCGCGCAGGACCGCTTCTTCGCGGCGCTCGCCGGCGTGAGCGACCCCGAGCGAAAGCGCAAGATCATCGGCGAACTCTTCATCCGCGAGTTCGAGGCGGTGGCGCGCGAGCTCTTCGAGGGCGAGGAGAGTCCGCGATTCCTCGTGCAGGGCACGCTCTACCCCGACGTCATCGAATCAGGGTCGGGCCACGCCGCCAACATCAAGAGCCACCACAACGTGGGGGGCCTGCCCGAGGACCTCGCCTTCGAACTCATCGAGCCCCTGCGCAACCTCTTCAAAGACGAGGTGCGTCACGTCGGCGAGGAGTTGGGTCTCCCCGACGAGATCGTGTGGCGTCAGCCCTTCCCGGGCCCCGGTCTGGGGGTGCGCATCATCGGCGAGGTGACGCGCGAGCGCGCCGAGATCCTGCGTAACGCGGACCACGTCGTCGTCGACGAGATCAAGAAGGCGGGTCTGTACCGCGAACTCTGGCAGAGTTTCGCGGTGTTACCCGCGGTGCGTACCGTGGGGGTCATGGGAGACGGACGGACCTACGCGTACCCGATCGTCATCCGCGCCGTCACCTCCGACGACGCCATGACCGCGGACTGGGCCCGGTTGCCCTATGAGGTCATCGAGTCCATCGCGAACCGCTTGATCCGTGAGGTCCCCGGGGTGAACCGCGTGGCCCTCGACGTGACCTCCAAGCCGCCGGGCACCATTGAGTGGGAGTGACGCGACGTTCCTTCTCCGACGACGCGTTGTGGGGCGACGCGGGCGACGCGGCCGAGGCCCTCGATCCGCGTAGTCTCCTCGAGGGACTGACCGAACCCCAGCGACGCGCCGTCGTCCAGCGCGGCGGACCGCTGCTGGTGGTGGCCGGGGCCGGCTCGGGCAAGACGCGCGTGCTCACCCGGCGCATCGCGCACCTCCTGGCCACCGGCGACGCGCGCGCCCACGAGATCATGGCCATCACCTTCACCAATAAGGCCGCCGACGAGATGCGCCGACGCGTGGCGGACCTGGTGGGCGCGTCGGCGACGAACATGTGGGTGTCGACGTTCCACTCGGCGTGTCTGCGCATGTTGCGCGCCCACGCCGAGGTCCTGGGGTACCAGCGCGGCTTCACGATCTACGACGCGGGCGACGCCGAATCGGCCGTGGAGCGCATCATGAAGGAACTCAACCTCGACACCAAGCGCCTGAGTCCGCGCAGTGTCGCGGCGGCGATCTCGGCGGCCAAGAACGAGATGCTCACCGCCGAGCGCTACGCCGACGCGGTGCGCGGCGACGATCCCGCCCACCGACGCGTCGCCGAGATCTACCGACTCTACGAGGCGCGGCTCAAACTGGCCAACGCCATGGACTTCGACGACCTGCTCCTCAACGCGGTGGCTATGTTGCGTCGGGACCCGCAGGTACTCGCGGGCTACCAGCAGCGGTTCCGGTATCTCCTGGTCGACGAGTTCCAAGACACCAACGGCGTGCAGAACGAACTGGTGATGCTCCTGGCGACCCAGCACCGCAACCTGTGCGTGGTCGGCGACTCGGACCAGTCGATCTATCGATTCCGCGCGGCGGACGTGCGCAACATCCTCCAGTTCGAGCAGCGCTTCCCCGACGCCGACGTCATCATGCTCGAGCAGAACTTCCGTTCGACCCAGACAATCCTGGACGCCGCGAACGCCGTGATCGCCCAGAACGCCTCGCGCCACGCCAAGAACCTCTTCACCGACCACGGTCCCGGCGAGCGAATCCGCCTGTACCGCGCGGGCGACGAGTACGACGAGGGCCGCTGGATCGCCACCGAACTGCGTCGCGCGCGCACCGAGGCCGGCCTGGAGTGGAATCAGATGGCGGTCTTCTACCGGACCAACGCGCAGAGCCGCGTGCTCGAAGAGGAGATGCTGCGCGCGGGCGTTCCCTACCGCGTGATCTCGGGGATGCGCTTCTACGACCGCAAGGAGATCAAGACCGCCCTGGCCTACGCGCGTCTCATCGTGAACCCCCGCGACGAAGCCTCGGCGCGTCGGGTCATCAACGAACCCAAACGGGGCGTCGGCGAGGCCGCCCAGGCCAAGCTCGGGGTCTACGCGGCGGAGAACGCCCTCTCCTTCGCCGAGGCCGCGCCCTACGCCGGCGCCGCCGGGCTCAGCGCCAAGGCCCTCGCGGGCGCGCAGCGGTTCGCCTTCGTGATGGATGAACTGCGCGCCCTGGCCAACGACCTCACGCCGCGCGAGATGATCGACGCCATCGTGCGCGAGACCGGCATGGGTGACGCCCTGCGCGCGGAGAACTCCGACGAGGCCTTCTCGCGCCTGGAGAACCTCGGCGAACTGGCGTCGGCCGCCGCCCAGTACGACACCTTGCTGGATTTCGTCGAACGCATGGCCCTCGTCGCGGACTCCGACCAACTCGACGGGGGCGCGGGCGCCATCTCGATGATGACGATGCACGTGGCCAAGGGATTGGAGTTCCCCCTGGTCGTCATGACGGGTCTCGAGGAGACGATCTTCCCGCACCGGCGCGCCCTCGCCGACGACGCGGAACTCGAAGAGGAACGTCGACTGTGTTACGTGGGCTTGACGAGGGCCATGCGTCACCTCGTCTTGACCCACGCGTGGAGTCGCACCACCTGGGGCCAACGCACCGACGCGCTGCCGAGCCGCTTCCTCCAGGAGATTCCGGCCGCGCTGGTCCACGACCTCTCGGCGTCGCTGCCGACGCGTCGCGCCACGTTCGTCGCCGACCACGAGGGCTTCGTCGGACGCGCGAGCGAGTTCACGGCCGGCAAGGCCTTCGGGACGGGGAGCGCCCCCCCGGTCCGTTCCACCGGGGCGGAGAACCTCGGTCTGCGAGTGGGCGAGCGCGTGGTCCACGACCGTTACGGTCCGGGCGTCGTGACCACGGTCGACGGCACGGGTTCGCACGCGCGCGCCACGGTGACCTTCGACGAGCACGGCACCAAGCAACTGGTGCTCGCCATGACGCCCCTGCGGCGCGCGGTCGGCTCTTAGTCACTTCTTAGCGGTATTTGATGCACCGTGGGTGTTTCTGGGAAACCTCTGTGTAAAATTGTTACTTCATGAGTAATCAAGCGCCGCCGCGCAGTACGTCGCGCCCCCAACCGGGCCCCCAGGTCCGAGCCCCGTATCGCACGAACACCGCCCGTCACGCCCGGCGGCTCCCGGCCTACATCTACTGGCGCCGGCGCGCCATCGCGGTGGCCGCGGTCCTCACCCTGATGCTCGCCTCCTACTACGGCGTCACGCTGGGCTTCGCCCTCAACAATCCCTCCTACGGCGTGTCGCTGCAGGCGCGTATCGCCGAGTGGGGGCGCCAGCACGGCCTCGGCGGATTCGTCACGTGGGCCGAGACCGAGTACAACCGACTGCGCCCCGCCCGGGTGGGGGGCACGCCCAACAAGAGTTCGATTCCGACGGTCCCCACCGTCAAGGTGACCTCGGGCCTGAACCCGCTACCGGTGCCCGCGAACCTCAAGACCCCCGCCGCCGTGCCGCTGGCGCACGAGGGCGTCTGGTACCCCGCCGGTCGCCTGGCCGCGTCCGGTAAGGCCGCGGTCTACACGACGTTCATCCGACCCGACGCGATCCATACGAGTTACGTGGTGGGCGTCGCGTGGATGGACACCAAGATGCTCTCCGGCCAGCTCTACTCGGGTTCTCAGATCCCCGGCGGTGGCCCCTTCCCCTTCACCGCGCCGATCTCGAGCGCCGCCTCGAAGACCATCGTGGCCGCCTTCAATGCGGGCTTTCGCATGTCGGACGCCAACGGGGGTTACTACACGAACAACAAGATGATCATCCCCCTACGCCCCGGTGGCGCCACCGCCATCATCTACAAGAACGGCTCGATGAACGTCGGTGAGTGGGGACGCGACTTTCACATGACCCCCGACGTCGCGTCGGTGCGCCAGAACCTGAGCCTCATCGTGGACGCGGGCAAGCCCGTGGCCGGCCTGGCCAACCCCAACGCCATCGCGTGGGGCAAGACCCTCGGCGGCACGTTCAACGTGTTCCGTTCCGGGCTGGGCATCACCGCGAACGGCGCGTTGGTCTACGTCGGCGGTCCGGGACTCTCGATCAGCGACCTGGCGGACACCCTGGTGCGCGCCGGGGCGGTGCGCGCCATGGAACTCGACATCAACACCGACTGGGTGCAGTACACGACGTACGCGGGCCCCATCGGTACCCCGGTCAACGGCGCGAACGGGACCAACCTCCTGCCCAGCATGAACGGCAACCCCGGTCGGTTCTTCGCGAACTGGTGGCTCCGCGACTTCTTCGTGATGAGCCTTCGGCCCCAGTACCAGTAGTCGCGCGGGCCGACCGCGCCCGGGGCGGGGCTCTCAGCGATCCATCACCTTGCGCCACAGCGGACCCGGTAGGTGGCGCAAGACGGCGTAGACGTACTTGAGGACCGGTGGACTCCAGATGATGCGCTCACCCTTCTCGAGGCCCGCGATGACCGTGTCGGCGACCTCGTTGACCCCGGTGGTGAAGGGCACCTCGGCCAGGCCGTGGGTCATGCGCGTGCGCACGGCGCCCGGACGTACCAGTTGCAGGCTGACGCCGGTGCCGATGAGCGAGTCCGCCAGGCCCTGACAGAGGCGGTCGAGTCCGGCCTTGGCCCCGCCGTAGAGGTAGGCGCTCGCGCGCACGCGTACCGCGCCGACCGAGGAGATCACCAGGATCCGTCCGCTGCCCTGGGCGACGAGGCGGTTGCGCACCTCGGTCAACGCCGCCACGGGCCAGGTGAAGTTGACGTTCATCACGCGGGTCGCGGCGGCGACGTCGCTCTGGTCGCGCGTCTGATCACCGAGTAAACCGACCGCCACGATGACCAGGTCGACGTGAGCGCCCACCTGGGCGAAGGCGCGCGCCACCGTGTCGCGGGCGTTGGCGGGGTCCTCGGCGTCGAAGACGACGGTGTCGGTGCGCGAGGCGCCGTAGTCCAGCGCCTCGCGCGCGGCCTCGTCGAGCAAGTTCTGATTACGTCCGGCGAGGACGACCGTGTGGGCGCGCGCCGCGCAAAGCTTCTTGGTGATGGCGCGCGCGATGTCGGAACTGCCGCCCAGGACGACGACGTTCTGGGGCTGGGCGAAGGCGTTCTCCATGATCACTCTCCTACTAGGTGCAGGCGGCGCGCGAGGTCGCTCGCCAACTGGTGTCGGGGATCGACGCGGTTCTTGATCTCGAGGAAATCGGGCAGGCGCGGGTACATCACCCGCACGGACTCGGGGCTGAGGCGCGAGTCCTTGGCGAGGTACACCCGCCCGCCCGCCTCAATCACCATCTCGTCGAGGTCGTCGAGGACTCCGGGCAGGGCCCCGGGGCCGATCGGGAGGTCGAGGGCGAGGGTCCAGCCCGAGATCGGGAAGGAGAGCAGTCCGTGGTTGGCGGGACCGAAGCGTTTGAGGACGGCCAGGAAACTCGGTACGCGCGAGGACGACAGTCGCTCGACGGCGCGCACGACCACGTCGGCCTGGGCGTCGGCGACCGCGAACTGGTACTGGACGAAACCGCGTCGTCCGTAGAGTCGGTTCCAGTCGCCGACGCCGTCGAGGGGGTGAAAGAACGAGCCGAGCGACTGCACGTCGCCCTCGCGTTGACGCGGGGCGCGCCGGAACCAGAGTTCGTTAAAGGCCCGGATGCTCAGGGGGTTGAGCAGCCCCGAGGGGGCGTTGAAGGGTACGCGAAGACGCCTCGGCGCGGGGGGCACCAGCGTCGCGTCGTCGAGGTCGCGCCGCGTCGCGTGCTCGCCGCGCGTGAGGATGGCGCGCCCCATCCGGGCCCCGCGGGTCATGCAGTCCACCCAGGCGACTGAGTATCGGTAGCCGTCGTCGCCCGCGACCATCGCGGCCATCACCTCGTCGAGGTTCGCGTGGCGCGTGGTGTCCACCAGGACCCGGTCGGTCTCGATCTTGTGCAGGCGCAGGGTCACCGTCGTGACCACCCCGGTGAGTCCCATGCCACCGATGGTGGCCCAGAAGAGGTCGGGGTCGAGGGTGGGCGAGACCGTGACGTGGCCCTGGGGCGTCACCAGGCGCATCTCGAGCACGTGGTCGCCCAGGGAGCCGTCGCGGTGGTGGTTCTTGCCGTGCACGTCGGCGGCAATCGCCCCCCCGAGCGTCACCTGCCGCGTGCCGGGGGTGACCGGAACGAACCAGCCCAGCGGGATGGTGACCGCGAGGAGTTCGTCGATCGACACGCCGGCGCCGACGCTCACCACCCCGTCGGCCGCGACGGCGCCGATGCCGCCCAGGGACCGATTGTCGAGGACGACGCCCCCGCTCAACTGGGCGGCGTCGCCGTAACTGCGCCCCAGCCCGCGCGCGATGACGCCGTTGGCCAGCGCCATCTCGCGCGCGACGGCGTCCTCACTCGCCGGACGCTGGACGTCGGCGAACGCGGGCGTGGTGCGACCCCACCCGGTGAGTCGTTGGCGGGTCATAGGTAGGTACCTCCCAGCACGAGTCCGGCCCAGACGATCGCCAGGACCTGTACCGTGCGGTTCTTCAAGAGTAGGTCCTCGGGTGATTCGCCCTCGGGGGATTCGGCCCCGCGGATGATGAACAAGATGGCCAACACCACCGGGACCGTCGTCAGGCGCAGGGGGACGATGCTGTGCTTGATCGACGAGAGTCCGGTGGCGGAGGTGTCGATCGCCCAGAGGCAGTAGGCCGTGACCACGACGGTGGCCGAGAGGGTGAGGGCGGAGTGCAGGAACTCGCTGGTGTACTCGGCCAAGACGACGCGGTTGCTCGATCCCACGTGGCGCAACTCCGAGGAACGCTTGCCCACCACGAGGAAGAGGGCGCCGAAGGTCACGACGATGAGGAACCACGTCGAGACGGGGATGTGCGAGGCCACCGCGCCCCCGTAGGAGCGCAGGAAGAACCCGCTGGCCACGAGGCCGAGTTCGATGATGACGGCGTTCTTGAGCCAGTAGATGTAGCTGAGGGTCTCGATGATGTAGAGGACCAGGATGAGGTAGAAACCCGCGGGGTGGTGGATGAAGACGGGCAGCGTGAGGCCCACGACGCCCAGCATCGCCGAGGCGCTGAGCGCCGCGCGCGGCGAGAGGTCGCCCGAGGCGATGGCGCGGAATCGCTTGGTGGGGTGCTGGCGGTCCGACTCGAGGTCGCGCAGGTCGTTCAAGATGTACATGCTCGAGGCCACGAGGCAGAAGGCCGCGATGGCGACCACGGTATTGACGAAGACCGTGCGGTGAAACAGTAGTCCCGCGGCGCCCGGGGCGACCACCAAGAGGCCGTTCTTCACCCACTGGGGGATGCGCATGGCCGACGCGAGGGAACGCACCGCGCCTCGGGAACTGCCGGGGGCTCTCACGACCCTCCAGGCTAGCCGTCACCACTCGCGACCCCCGGACGACGGGGGGGTCCGCCTCACGTAAGATGAGTGGTCGTGAAGCGCACCTACCGAGTAGTGGTCGCCAAGCCCGGTCTGGACGGTCACGATCGTGGCGCCAAGGTCATCGCGCGCACGCTGCGCGACGCCGGATTCGAAGTGGTGTACACCGGCCTGCACCAAACGCCCGAACAGATCGTCGAGGCCGTCGTGCAAGAGGACGCGGACGCCCTCGGACTCTCGCTCCTGTCGGGCGCGCACCTGGTGCTGGTGCCGCGCATCGCGGAGTTGCTGCGCGCGCAGGACCGCGACGACGTGGTGCTGGTGGTCGGGGGCATCATCCCCGACGCCGACGTCGCGCGCCTCCTCGAGGTGGGGGTCGCGCGGGTGTTCACGCCCGGCGCCTCGCTGCAGGAGATCGGCACCTGGCTCGAGGACACCCTCGACGCCGTGGGTTCCGCGTCGTAAATTTCGCCGTCCCCCCAATTTAGAAAGCAGAAACGAATGGATCTCTTCGAGTATCAGGGAAAGCAGTACTTCTCGCGCTTCGGCATCGCCGTGTCCCCGGGTGACGTGGCGGACACGGTCGACGAGGCGGTCGCGGTCGCCGAGCGCGTGGGCTACCCGGTCGTCGTCAAGGCGCAGGTCAAAGTGGGTGGCCGGGGCAAGGCGGGCGGCGTCAAATTGGCCCACGACGTTGACGAGGTCCGTCGCCACGCGGGCGACATCTTGGGCCTGGACATCAAGGGTCACGTCGTGCGTCGACTGTGGATCGAGCGCTCGAGCGATATCGCCAAGGAGTACTACGCCTCCTTCACCCTGGACCGTCCCAACAAGGCGCACCTCGGGATGCTCAGCGCCCAGGGCGGCGTGGAGATCGAGGTGGTGGCCGAGGAGAACCCCGACGCCATCGCGTTCTTGTCGATCGACCCGGTGCGCGGACTGGACATCGAGACGGCGCGCCGTTGGGTGCACGAGGCCGAGCTCGACGAGGCCGCGCGCGAGCAGGCGGCGCAACTGCTGGTGAAGCTCTACGACTGCTACACCACCGGTGACTGCGACCTCGCCGAGATCAATCCGCTGATCCTCACCCCCGACGGCACCGTGCACGCCCTCGACGCCAAGGTGACCCTGGACGAGAACGCCTCGTTCCGCCACCCCGAATGGGAGGAATACCGAGCCACCGAGACCGAGGACCCCCGCGAGAAGATGGCCAAGGAGAAGGGCCTGAACTACATCGGCCTCGACGGTACCATCGGCATCATCGCCAACGGCGCGGGTCTCGCGATGTCGACCCTGGACGTGGTGAACCAGGTCGGGGGTTCGGCCGCGAACTTCCTCGACATCGGCGGGGGCGCGAACGCGGACGTCATGGCGGCGGCGATGGAGGTCATCAACGCCGACCCCAAGGTGACCGCGATCTTCGTCAATATCTTCGGTGGTATCACGCGCGTGGACGAAGTCGCCCAGGGCGTACTCGAGGCCCTACGCCGCGTGAGCATCACGGCGCCGATCGTGCTGCGTCTCGACGGCACCAACGCCGTCGAGGGCCGCGCCATCCTGGCCCCTCACCTCAACGACCGACTGATCACCGAACCCACCATGTTGGACGCCGCTCGTCGCGCCGTGTCCCTCGCGAACGCCTAAGGAGCGCCATGAGCATCTTTGTTGACGAAAACACGAAAGTCATTGTCCAGGGTCTGACGGGGGGGCAGGGTAAGTTCCACGGCCTGCGCAACCGCGACTACGGCACCAAGGTCGTCGGTGGGGTGACGCCCGGCAAGGGGGGCACCGACGTGGACGGGATCCCCGTCTTTAACACGGTGCGCGAGGCGGTCGAGGCCACCGGCGCCACGGCGTCCTTCGTCGTCGTCCCGCCGAAGTTCGCCTCGGCCGCCATCCTCGAGGCCGCCGAGGGGGGGATCACCTTCATCGTGTGCATCACCGAGGGCATCCCGGCGCACGACGAGGCCGTGACCTATAACAAGCTGGTCGAGAGCTACCCCCACGTGCGGCTCCTCGGACCGAACTGCCCGGGGATCATCAGCCCCGGCAAGTGCAACATCGGCATCACCTCGGGCGACATCGCCCTGGCCGGCGGCCCGGTGGGCATCGTGTCGCGCTCGGGCACGCTGACCTACCAGGCGTTGCACGAGTTGTCCCAGCAGGGCATCGGTCAGACGACGTGCGTGGGGATCGGCGGCGACCCGGTGCCGGGCACCAACTTCATCGACTGCCTGGCCGCGTTCGAGGCGGACCCCGAGACCAAGGCGGTCATGATGATCGGCGAGATCGGCGGTTCCGAGGAGGAGCGCGCGGCGGAGTGGATCAAGCACAACATGACCAAGCCGATCGTGTCCTACATCGCGGGGGTCACCGCCCCCCCGGGACGCAAAATGGGCCACGCGGGCGCCATCATCTCGGGTTCGAAGGGCACCGCGCAGGCCAAGATGGAGGCGCTGGCCGCCGCGGGGGTCCACGTGTGCCTGAACCCGACGGAAGCGGGTCAGAAAATGGTCGAGATCGTCCAGGCGCTCTAGGCCTTGGGCGTTCGACTCTGCGTCCTCGTCTCGGGTTCGGGCACCATCCTCGAGGCCCTGGTGGCGCGCGGCGTGACCGTCTCGCTGGTCGGGGCGGACCGTCCGTGCCGCGGTCTCGAGGTGGCGGATGAGGCGGGCGTCGAGGCGCTCCTACTGGACCGCGCCGCCTACGGCGGGTTCGCCGCCGCCTTTGACCGCGAGCGCTACTCGAGCGACCTGGCGCACGCGCTGCGCGAGCGAGGGATCGACGTGGTGGCCATGGCCGGCTTCGGTACCGTGCTCGCGGCGAGTTTTCACGACGCGTTCCCGGGGCGCGTGCTCAACACGCACCCGAGCCTGTTGCCGGACTTCAAGGGTTGGCACGCGGTGGCCCAGGCGCTCGCCGCGGGCGTGCGCGAGACGGGGTGCACGGTGCACGTGGCCACGGTGGCCCTCGACGACGGACCGATTTTGGCCCAGCGGCGCGTGGCCGTCGCGCCCGACGACGACGAGTCGCGCCTGCACGAGCGCATCAAGGCCGCCGAGCGCGAGCTCTACCCCGCGGTGGTCACTAGGGTGATGGCGGCGCTCGACGAGGGTCGCGACGTATCGTCCGTCGTCCGAGAAATGGAGGAACTCTAGATGCGTGCACTCTTGAGCGTGTGGGATAAGACGGGACTCGTTGACTTCGCGCGGGGTCTGGCGTCGTTGGACGTCGAACTGGTGGCGTCGGGGGGCACCGCGCGCGCGCTCGCGGACGCCGGGATCGCCCACCTGGACGTGGCCGACGTCACGGGGTTTCCCGAGATGCTCGACGGTCGCGTCAAGACCCTGCACCCGCGCATCCACGGCGCCATCTTGGCCAATCGCGCCGAGGACTCGCACCTGGCCGCCCTGCGCGCGCACGACATCGACCCCATCGACTTGGTGGTGTGCAATCTCTACCCCTTTCGCTCGGACCCGTCGATTGAACTGATCGACGTCGGCGGCCCGACCATGGTGCGCGCCGCGGCGAAGAACCACCACCACGTCGGCGTGGTGACCAGTCCGCTGCAGTACGACGTGGTGCTCGAGGAACTGCGCGCCGCGGGCCACTTGAGCGACGCCACGCGCCACGAGCTCGCTCGCGCCGCCTTCGCGCACACCGCCGCCTACGACGCCGACATCGTGGCGTGGATGGACCGCGGTGGCGCCCTTGGTCCGGACCCCGCTCGGGTGGACGAGGTCGTCCCGCCGACGTTGCACCTGACGCTCGAGCGCGCCAGCATCGTGCGTTACGGGGAGAACCCCCACCAGATCGGGGCCCGGTACCGCGTGGCGGGTAGCGCCCCGTGGTGGGACGCCGTGATCCAGCACGCGGGGTCGGCGCTGTCGTACCTCAACCTGTTCGACGCCGACGCGGCGTGGCGTTTGGTGCACGAACTGGCCGACGACGCCCCGGGCCTGGCGGCCGTGGCGATCATCAAGCACGCCAACGCGTCGGGTGCGGCGGTGGCCGCCACCCTGCACGACGCCTTCGCCAAGGCCCTCGACGCCGACCCCCAGAGCGCCTTCGGGGGGATCGTCGCCGTGGGGGGCCCGGTGGACGACCGG
>JAKCEC010000157.1 GCA_021841725.1 Actinomycetes bacterium
GTGCGACACGTCCTCGAGACGGAATTGCTCGATGAGGCTCGTCAGGGGGACGATCTCCTCACCACCGCGCGGACTCCACCCCAGCAGCGCCAGGTAGTTGACGAAGGCGTCGGGGAGATACCCCTGGTCCCGGTACGACTCGGTCGCCACGGGGTCCTTGCGCTTGGAGAGCTTCTTGCGCTGCTCGTTGACCAGGAGGGGGAGGTGCGCGTACACGGGCAGGGGCACCTCGTCGGCGAAGACCTCGTTGAGTGCGCGCCAGAGCATCATCTGGCGCGGGGCGTTGGACAGGTGTTCCTCGCCCCGGATGACGTGGGTGATCCGGTCGTGGCGGTCGTCGCTCACGTTGGCCAAGGCGTAGAGCACCGCGCCCGAGGACTTGGCCACCACGAAGTCGTCGATCACGTCATGCGAGAACTCGACGTCGCCGCGGATGAGGTCGGGTACCACGATCACGCCCTCGCGCGGCGTCTTAAAGCGCAGCGCCGTGTTCGCGGCGCGCGCGAGCCCGCGCCCGCGGCAGTACCCGTCGTAGCCCGGGGTCTTGTTCTCGCCCTTGCGCGCCCGCACGTCGTCTCCCGTGCAGTCGCAGTAGTAGAGGAAGCCGCCTTCGAGCAGGGCGGACACCGCGGCGCCGTGGGCCGCCTCGTTGTCGCTCTGGCGATAGGGCCCCTCGTCGAGGTCGAGTCCGAGCCACGCCATCGCGGTGATGATGCCGTCCACCCACTCCTCACGGTTGCGCTCGGCGTCGGTGTCCTCGATGCGCAAGATGAAGACCCCGTGGGCCGATTGACGCGCCAGGAGCCAATTGAAGAGGGCCGACCTCGCCGAGCCCACGTGGAAGTACCCCGTGGGAGAGGGCGCGAATCGGACGCGCGGTCCGTTCGACATCTATTCCTCGATGGAAATCGCGCCGGTGGGACAACTGGCCACGGCGTCGCGCACGCGCTCGGCGAACTCGGCACCCGGCTGGTCGTCGAGGACGTAGAGGAAGCCGTCGTCACGGACTTCGAAGACTTCGGGCACGATGCTCATGCACACCGCGTTGCTCGCACACAGGTCAAAATCGACGGTGATTTTCATGGACCCACCTTAGTTGTCGAGCCCCGGCGTCCTCGAGCGCGGTGGCCATCGCCGTCGCCCGCCGGCACCCTGTCTAGGCTGGCCATCGTTCAAAGGACTCCCATGAAACAACGTCGTCTCGGATCACTGCACGTCTCAGAGGTCGGGTTGGGCTGTAATAACTTCGGCGGCCGCCTCGACCAGGCCGCCACGACGGCCGTCGTGCACGCCGCCCTGGACGCCGGCGTCACCTTCTTCGACACCGCCGACATCTACGGCGACACGCAATCCGAGGTCATGCTCGGGGTGGCCCTCGGGGCGCGCCGCGGCGAAGCCGTTGTCGCCTCCAAGTTCGGCATGTTGCACGACAAGAGCGGCGTGTGCGCGACCCCCGACTACGTGCGCGCGAGTTGTGACGCGTCGTTGCGACGACTGGGCACCGACGTCATCGACCTCTACCAGTTGCACTTCCCCGACGACGCCACGCCCCTCGCCGAGACGCTGGGTGCGCTGCAGGACCTGGTCGCCCGGGGCAAGGTTCGCGAGATCGGTTGCTCGAACTTCTCGGCGGACCAACTGCGCGCGGCGGCCCACGCGGCGGGTGCGGGGCCGGGCTTCGTCTCCGTGCAGAGTCAGTACTCCCTCCTGGCACGTCAGCCCGAGAGCGACGGCGTGCTCGCGGCGTGCGCCGAACTGGGCGTGGGCTTCTTGCCGTTCTACCCGCTGGCCAACGGCCTCCTGACCGGCAAGGTCCGACCGGGTGAACCCATCCCCGAGGGCACCCGCCTCGCCCTCATGCCCGATGACCGCAAGGTGCACTGGTTGGGCGAACGACTGCGTTCACGCGTCGACGCGCTGATCGCCTACGGCGACGAGGCGGGCGTGCCGGTGCTCGACTTCGCCTTCTCCTGGCTCCTCGAACACCCCGCGGTGGCCTCGGTCATCGCCGGCGCCTCCAGCGCCGAGCAGGTCCGCGCCAACGCGCACGCCGTGCGCGACCTCACGCCCGCCCAGCGCCGGCGACTCGATGAACTCACCGACGAGGCGTAGGGCGGGCGGTCAGTTCGCCTTGACCGCCGCGACGATCTTGGTCAGCGTGTCCTTGGCGTCGCCGAAGACCAGCGTCGTCTTCGGGTTGTAGAGCAACTCGTTCTCGATGCCGGCGAAGCCCGGGCGCATGGACCGCTTGAGGAACAAGACGTTCTCCGCCAGGTCGGCGTTGATGATGGGCATGCCGTAGATGGGTGAACCCTTGTCGTCCTTGGCGGCCGGATTCACCGTGTCGTTGGCGCCCACCACCAGGGCCACGTCGGCCGTCTGCAACTCCGAGTTCGCCTCGTCGAGTTCGAGGAGCTGCTCGTAGGGCACGTTGGCCTCGGCTAAGAGGACGTTCATGTGACCGGGCATGCGGCCCGCGACCGGGTGGATCGCGTAGAAGACCTCGATGCCCTTGGCCTCTAGCTCCTCGGCCAGTTCGCGCAACACGTGCTGGGCCTGGGCCACCGCGAGTCCGTAGCCGGGAATGATGGCCACGCGACTCGCGAAGCTCAACAGGACGCCCGCGTCCTCGGGACTGCCCGAGCGCACGGGGCGCGCGTCGGCGCCGGCGCCGCCCGACGCCGTCACCACCGACCCGAAGGCCGAGAACAGGACGTTGGCGAGGCTGCGGCCCATGGCCTTGCTCATGAGGCGCGTCAGCAGGATACCCGAGGCCCCCACCAGGGTGCCCGCGACGATGAGGAGGTTGGATCCGAGCGTGAAGCCCGAGGCGGCGACGGCCAGACCCGTGAAGGAGTTCAGCAGGGAGATCAGCACCGGCACGTCCGCGCCGCCGATGGGGAGCACGAAGGCGATGCCCAGCACGAAGGCGAGTCCGAGCAGGACCCACAACAGCGACGTCTGACCGTTGATGAGAATGATGACGATCAGCACCAGGGCCGCCGCCCCGAAGACGGCGTTGATGACCTGCTGGCCGGGGTAGGTGACCGGACGGCCCGTCATCAGCTCCTGGAGCTTCGCGAAGGCGATCGCCGAACCCGAGAACGAGACGGTCCCGATCAAGACCCCCAACAACACCTCCAGGGTGACGTAGGTCGCCGGGCGCGTGGCGTGGATGTGGATGAACTCCGTGATCGAGACCAGGGCCGCGGCGCCACCGCCGACGCCGTTGAAGATGGCCACCAGCTGGGGCATGGCGGTCATGCGCACGAAGCGCGCCGTGGGGACCGCGACGACGACGCCGATGGCCATGGCCACGATGATCAGACCGATGTGGTAGAGCGAGTGGCCGTCCACCTGCTTGAAGAAGGTCGCCACGACGGCGAGCAGCATCCCCGCGGCGGCGACGAGGTTCCCGAGGCGGGCGCGCTTGGGGCTACCGAGGCCCTTCAGGGCGACGATGAAGGTCGTCGCCGAGATCAGGTACAGCAGGTCGATGAGGGTGCCGCGACTCACGACGCCACCTCGTTCTTCTTGGCGGGCGCCGACTTGGGCTTGGCCTTGAACATCTCGAGCATGCGGTCGGTGACCACGAAGCCACCGACGACGTTCAACGTGGCGAGGATCACCGCGACGAAGCCGAGAATCTCCTCGGGTGTCGTGTTGGCCGAAC
>JAKCEC010000158.1 GCA_021841725.1 Actinomycetes bacterium
CTCGACGATCAGGAGGTCGACCCCGCCCTCGAGGAGCCCGTAGGCCATCTCCTCGTAACTGGCTTCGAGGTCGTCGTAGGTGATCTGTCCGAGGGTGGGGAACTTGGTACCCGGCCCCATCGAGCCCGCCACGAAGCGCGGGTGGGTGCGACTGGAGTACTCGTCGGCGACGCGCCGCGCCAGGCGCGCCGACGCGTGACTGAGTTCGAAGGCCCGATCGGCGATGCCGTACTCGGCCAACACCACCGAGAAGGAACCGAAGGAGTCGGTCTCGATGACGTCAACGCCCACGTCGAGGAAGGAGCGGTGGACCCGTTCGATGGCGTCGGGGCGGGTCACCACCAGAACCTCGTTGCACCCCTCGAAGGAGGGACCGCCGAAGTCGTCGGCACTGAGTTCGAGCGTCTGGAGGTTCGTGCCCGTCGCGCCGTCGTAGATCAAGACCCGATCGGCCAGCGCCGCCAGGTACGGGTCGTCAACGCGGGGGCGTTCGAAGGGTGGGCGCAGGAGTGTGGACATCGCGTCTTCAGGCTACCCGCGTGATGGTCGAAGTTACTACGCTTGACCCGTGAGGATCTACACGCGCAAGGGCGACGACGGTACCACGGGTCTCCTCTTCGGCGGTCGGGCGGACAAGGACTCGGGGGCCATTGAGCTCAACGGCGCCGTGGACGAGGCCCAAGCGGCCCTCGGCTGGGCGCGGTCCCTGTGCCCCGCGGGGGACGCCATGAATCACGTGATCGCGGGTCTCGAGCGTGACTTGTGGATCCTGATGGCCGAGGTGGCCACCCAGCTCGAGAACCGAGGGAAGCTCGAGGGGGGGCGCACGCGCGTCTCGCAGGTCATGATCGATCGCCTCGAGGAACAGATCGACGAGGCGAACCGGACCGTCGAGATGCCCACCGAGTTCGTGGTGCCCGGCGAGAACCAGCTGTCGGCGGCGCTCGACGTCGCGCGCACCGTGGTGCGCCGCGCCGAACGTACCGCGGTCACCTGGGACGTCGCGGACTCCCTGGTGGTGCCCTACCTCAATCGTCTGAGCGACCTGGTATGGACGCTCGCGCGCGTGGCCGAGGGCCCCGCGCACCGGACCGCCCGCAGTATCGAGAAGGAGGAGTGATGATTAAGAACGCGCGCGTCGTCAGCGAGGAGGGGCTCGCGAGCGCCACCACGCTGGTGGTTCCGGTCATCTTCGACAACCACGAGGCGCTGGTCGCCGAGGCCATCCCGAGCGTGCTCGCCGGTCACGCGCTGGCGCGCGTGCTCGACGGTGAGTGGTGCGCCGCGCGCGGCCTGGACGCGACCCCGGGGAGCGCGCTCGTGTGGGCCGGCCCCGAGGGGCCGACCCTGCTACTGGTGAGTCTGGGGTCGTCGTACAATCACCCCGAGAATTTCCGCCTGGCCGGCGCCAGCGCGGCCCAGCGGGCCGTCGGCGCGCGCGTCGTCTTCCTGCTCCCGACCGACGGCATCGAGTTCCCCGACGACGCGGCCCAGGCCCTGGTCGAGGGGGCGCTGCTGGCGAGCTACGCCTACAAGAAGCCCGACGGGGACGGCGACTTCGACGTCGTCGCCTTCGGCGTTCCCCTGCCCAGCGTCGCCGACCACGACGACGTGGTCGAGGGAGTGCGCCGCGGCACGGTGATCGCGAACGAGGTCAACTGGGCCAAGCGGCTCATCGACGCGCCGCCCAACGAGTTGTCGCCCAAGGAGTTGGCCAAGCGCATCGCCCAGCAACTGGGTCAAGAGAGCGACGTGCAGGTGGAGATCTGGACCGAGTCCAAGATTCGCGACGAGCGTCTCGGGGGACTGCTCGGCGTGGGGGCCGGCTCCGCGGAGCCCACCCGACTGGTGTACGCGATCTATCAGCCGCCCGTGGCCAACGCGCACGTCGCGCTGGTGGGCAAGGGCATCACCTTCGACTCCGGCGGACTCTCCATCAAGTCGGGCGAGGGAATGATGACGATGAAGACGGACATGTCCGGGGCCGCCATCGTCATGGCGGCGCTCAGCATCGCCGCTCGACTGCGCCTTCCGGTGCGCGTGACGGCGATCGCCCCGATCACCGAGAACCTCTCGGGTGGGCGCGCGACGCGCCCGGGCGACGTCGTGACCATCCGCAACGGGCAGACGATCGAGGTCCTCAACACCGACGCCGAGGGCCGCCTGGTGCTCGCCGACGGACTCTCCCTCGCGGTGGAGGCCAACCCCGACGCCATCATCGACGTGGCCACGCTCACCGGCGCGCAAGTGGTCGCACTGGGCGACGAGGTCGGCGCGCTCTTCGCCTCGACCGACGAACTCGCCGATCTCTTGAGTGACGCGGGGGAGCGCAGCGGCGAACCGTTCTGGCGCTTGCCCCTGGTGGCGCGCTACGAGAAGCACATCGAGTCCGACGTGGCCGACATGAAGAACATCGGTAAGCCGGGCAAGGCCGGGGCCGTGGCCGCCGCACTCCTGCTCCAACGCTTCACCGACGGGCGTCCCTGGGCCCACCTCGATATCGCCGGTCCCGGTCGCGCCGACGCGACGCGCGGGTACGTGACCAAGGGGGCGACCGCCTTCGGTACGCGCACCCTCGTGGAGTTCCTCGCGCGGGCCGGCGCGAGTGCGGCCGCCGCGCCGAGCGCCACCGACGTCGCCGTGGACGAGGCCTGATGCGCGTCGGCGTCACGGGCGCGACCGGCTTCCTCGGCCGGGCCCTGGTGGACGCCCTGCACGAGCGCGGCGACGAGGTGGTGCGTTTCGTGCGACCCTCGAGTCCCGCCGCGCCGGGCCCGATCGTGCGCTGGGACCCCGCTCGCGGTGACCTGGACCACGACGCCCTGGCGTCGTGGGGAGGCTTCGACGCCGTGGTCAATCTCGCCGGCACCGGGATTGCGACCCACCGCTGGAGTCCGAGTTACCGCGCGGGTGTCAAGACCTCGCGTACGGCGGCGACCACGTTATTGGTCGAGGCCCTCGCGACCCTGACCGCGGGGGTCGCCGTCCTGGTCAGCGGTTCGGCGATTGGCTACTACGGTGATCGCGGCGAGGAGGTCCTCACGGAGGCGTCCGGCGTCGGTCACGACTACGTGGCGGAGGTCTGTCGTGACTGGGAGGCCGCGGCGACGCCCCTGGCCAGTACGGGCACGAACGTGGCCCTGCTGCGCACGGGAATCGTCATGGGGCGTGACGGGGGCGTCCTCGAACGCCTGGTGCCCCTCTTTCGCGCGGGCCTGGGCGGCGTCATTGGTTCCGGGCGTCAATGGATGAGCCCGGTGTCGCTGCGCGACCAGGTGGCGGCGATGTTGTGGATTATTGATCACCGCTTGTCGGGTCCCGTCAACGTGACCGCGCCCGAGCCCTGCACCAACCGCGAATTGACGCGCGCGCTGGCGCGCGCCCTGCACCGTCCCGCGCTGGTGCGGGTGCCGTCACTGGCGCTCAAGGTCGCCCTGGGGACCGAACTGGCCGCGAACACGGTCTTGACCAGTCAGCGCGTCGTCCCGCGTGCGCTCGAAGAGAGCGGCTTTCGTTTCGGCGCCCGTGACGTCGCCGCCGTCGTGGCGTCGGCCCTCGCCTGACTCACTCGCGAAGGACGCGACGCACCCGCTGCGCGCGGGTCGGCACCGGCAGTGCGAGCGAGC
>JAKCEC010000159.1 GCA_021841725.1 Actinomycetes bacterium
CCACGGGGTTGCCCTTCGGGGGTATTCCCAGTGAATTGGCCGAGGAGGCCG
The DNA here is from genome assembly GCA_021841725.1 of Actinomycetes bacterium. Lineage (GTDB taxonomy): Bacteria > Actinomycetota > Acidimicrobiia > Acidimicrobiales > RAAP-2 > RAAP-2. Next base: position 52 of record JAKCEC010000159.1, read on the forward strand.
CCAAATTGGTGGCGGGTGAACCCGCGCGCGCGCCCGCGGACCTCGAGTTCCACCAACGACCCTCGGCGCAGGAGCGCCAACGGTTGACCTTGCCGGCGATGCTGCGGGTCTACCCCCGTCTGGTCCTGGGCGGTTCACTCCTCGTGATCGTCACCAGCCTGCTCCTGCAGGCCGGACCGCTGCTCACCGAGTACGCCATCAACGACGGCATGGTCACCGGTCACCACTCCGTCCGGGTCGTCGTGGTGTGCGCCCTCCTCTACCTGGTGCTCGCCGTGGCGTCGGCCTACGGCCAGCGCCTCCAGGCCGTGGTCACCGGGACGTTGGCGGCACGCGTGATGCACGACCTGCGCATCCGCGTCTTCACGCACCTGCAGCGCCTCAGCCTCGACTTCTTCACCGACGAGAAGGCCGGCGTGCTGATGAGCCGCATGACGAGCGACATCGAGAACCTGCAGCAACTCGTCCAGGACGGCATCAGTTCCTTCGCCCTGCAGGGCCTCACCATGGTCGTGATCACCGTCGTCCTCTTCAACCTCAACGTGCTCCTCGCCACCTGGACGGTGGTGCTGGTGGTCCCACTCCTGGTGGGCTTCTCGATCTGGTTCCATCGGGCGTCCCAGACCGGCTACCTGCTCAGCCGCGACCGCATCGCCAACGTCCTCGCGGACCTCTCCGAGTCGCTCTACGGCATCCGGGTGGTGACGGCGAACAACCGGCAACGCCGCAACATCCGCAACCACCGCCACGTGGTGGGCGCCTACCGCGACGCCAACTTCTACACCGGACGCGTCAACGCGATCTACGGTCCGGCCACCCTCACCATCGGCATCCTCGGCCAGGCCCTGCTGCTGGGCATCGGGGGCGACATGGTGCTGCGTCACCAACTCAGCATCGGCGCGTTGGTCGCCTTCTTCCTCTACCTCAGCCGCTTCTTCCAGCCCATCCAGTTACTCGTGCAGCAGTACAGCTCCCTCCAACAGGGCCGCTCGTCGGTGATCCGTTTACGCGAACTCCTCGAGACGCCCCCGAGCGTGGACGAAGCTGAGGACGCCGAGGACCTCCCGACGCTCAGTGGACGACTGACCTTCGAGCACGTGAGCTTCGGTTACGACCCGCACCGGCCCGTGCTGGTGGACGTCAACTTGGAGATCGCGCCGGGCGAATCGGTGGCCTTCGTGGGTCCCACCGGGGCGGGCAAGTCGACGCTGGCGAAACTGGCCAATCGCTTCTACGACCCCACGGCGGGGCGCGTGCTGCTGGACGGGATCGACGTGCGGGGCGTGACGCTGCGTTCCCTCCGGTCCCAACTCGGGGTCGTGCCCCAAGAACCCTTCCTCTTCGCCGGCTCCATCCGCACCAACCTCCGTTTTGGGCGACCCGACGCCACCGACGAGGAGATCGACGACGCGGTCGTCGTGGTGGGACTGAGCGACTTGATCGAGCGGCTCCCCCTGGGTCTGGACACCGAGGTCCACGAACGCGGACAGACGCTCTCGTCGGGGGAACGACAACTCCTGGCCCTGGCCCGCGCCTTCCTCGCGCGGCCGCGCCTCCTGATCCTCGACGAGGCCACGTCGTCGCTCGACCTGCGCAGTGAGACCATCATCGAACGCGCCCTCGACCACCTCCTCGAGGGGCGCTCGGCCATTCTGATCGCGCACCGCCTCACGACCGCCCAGCGCGCGGACCGCATCGTGGTCGTCGGCGACGGGGGCGTCGTCGAGATGGGCACGCCCGCGGAGCTCATCGCGCGCGGGGGGGCGTACGCGCACATGCACGCCGCCTGGCTGGCCTCGGGCGGGCGCGACTCCACGCGCGGCTAGCCACGGCGCCGTCCTCGCCCGGATTCACCACCGGGGTCACGCTCTCCCCTACGCTGGCCACGGGGGCGACACGGCCCCCCTCTTTCAAAGGCTGGTGACAACGTGGTCACGCGTCCCAACGAAACGGGTACCGAGGACTTCAACCCTTGGACCCACGTCTCTTCACTCATCCGTCACGCGGGCCATCTCTTGGGCCTCGACGACGGCATGATCAAGCGCATCATCACCCCCGAGCGGATCCTCGAGGTGGCCGTTCCGGTGCGCCTCGATTCGGGCGCCGTCGAGATGTTCACCGGCTGGCGCATCCAGCACGACACCTCGCGCGGTCCCGGCAAGGGCGGTATCCGTTTCCACTCGAGTGTCAACGTCGACGAGATCTTGGCGCTGAGTGCGGACATGTCGATCAAGTGCGCGGTGGTGAACATCCCCTACGGGGGCGCCAAGGGCGGCGTGCGCGTCGACCCCACCACGCTCTCGCGCGGCGAGCTCGAGCGACTGACGCGTCGCTACGCCTTCTCCATCGCGCCGGTGATCGGTCCCGAGACCGACATCCCCGCCCCCGACGTGAACACCGACCCCCAGGTCATGAGTTGGATCATGGACACCATCACGATGCTGCGCGGGTACTCCGCGCCCGGGGTCGTGACCGGCAAGCCCCTGGCCATCGGCGGCACACTCGGTCACTCGGGCGCGACGTCACTGGGCGTCACGATCTGTACGCTCGCGCTGCTCAAGAACCTCGCGCGCTCCCCCGAGCACGAACGCGTCATCGTCCAGGGCTACGGCAAAGTCGGGGCCCCGCTGGTCCAGTTGTTGAGCGAGCGCGGCATGACGGTCGTGGGCGTCGCGGACGTGCACGGCGCCATCCACGTACCGGGGGGCATCGACCCCGGGGCCCTCGCGCGTCACGTGGCCGAGGCGGGGTCCGTGGTCGGCTTCGCGGGCGCCGACGTCGTGCCCCTCGACGACTTCTTCAGCGTCCCCTCGGACATCGCCATCCCGGCCGCCCTGGGCGGCGCCATCACCGAGCAGATCGCGACCACCCTCGCCGCCTCGGTCGTGGTCGAGGCGGCCAACGGGCCCACCACCGGCGAGGGCGCCGCCGTGCTGCACGAGCGCGGGATCCCCGTGGTGCCCGACGTGCTGGCCAACGCCGGCGGCGTCGTCGCGTCCTACTTCGAATGGGCCCAGGACCTGCAGGGCTACATGTGGGAGAAGGAACTCTTCCACCAACGACTCGAGAAGACGATGCACGAGGCCTTCGACGCCGTGTGGATCCGTCACGGGGAACTCGGGGTCAACCTGCGCGAGACCGCGCTCGCGGTGGGGGTGGAGCGGATCGCCGAGGCGACGCGTCTGCGCGGGCTCTTCCCGTGAGGACGCGACGGCGTCGATGAGCGACGAGGCGACCCTCGAGGAACTGCGCGAACTCGTCGCGACGTTGCGCGAGGAGATCGCGCGACTCAAGGACGAACTGCGCCGGGCCCGTCGCGACCAGCACGAGGTACCGCCCCACTACCTCTGATCACGACGCGCAGCGCGTGGGTTGCGTCCACCAGACGCGAGCGCGTCAACGCTCCCCGCGCGCACGCAAGAGTGTCGTGCGGCACCGCCGGGCCCGCGCGTCAGTCCCGTCGTCAACCCGAGGGGACCCCGCGCTCGTGCAGCGCGCCGGCGCGGCCCCGTCGGCTAGCGCCCGTCGAAGGTCGTCATCTCTCGCGTC
>JAKCEC010000008.1 GCA_021841725.1 Actinomycetes bacterium
GTTAATCGTGGTCGCGTGCTTTCTCCGCCGCCGCGCGCCGCGGGCCGAACGGGCGGGGCCGCGCCGGAGGTTTAGTCGAGACCGTAGCGTTCAATGGTCGCGATGACGCCCTCGCGGGCGAGCGCGGTGTCGATCAGCGCGAGCAGCGGCGACGCCGCGGGATAGTCGCCTAACCCGAGGGGCTGAAACGCGGGGATGCGCAGCGCGGGCGTCGGATCGTTCTCGCGCCGCAGTGCGGCGAAGTCCTCGGCGGACAGGGTCGGCTCCGTGACCTCGAAGCGTTCGCCCCGGTCGTCGACGCCCCCGAGGTAGCGACGATAACAGGCCAACAAGAGCACCTCGCGCGCGACGTTCTTCTCGTCGTGGACGAGTCGGGAGGTGATGGGGGCGTGAAAGGTCGGTATCTTCGACGCCCCGTCGGTGGCGATCCGTAGCAGTTGATCGCCGATGGCGGGATTCCCGAAGCGCTCGAAGATCGTGTGGGCGTAGTCGCGTACTCGCACGTCCGCGGGCACGTTCTCCAGAATCGGAATCACGTCGAGTTCCACGAACCGCTCGAGGAGTGCACGAAGGGTGGGGTCGGCCATGGCCTCGTGCACCAGTCGGTACCCCGCCAGGACGGCCGGATACGACAAGAGAACGTGCGGGGCGTTCAACAGACGCAATTTGAGGGTCTCGTACGGGGTGACGTCGTCGACGATCTGCACGCCGACCTCCTCGAGGGCCGGTCGAACGTCGGAGAACTTGTTCTCCAGGACCCACTGCAAATAACTCTCCCCGGTCACCGCGAGCGCGTCGTCGAGGCCGGTGCGTTCGTTGAGGTCGTCGCGCGTCGCCGGCGAGACGTAGGGCACCACTCGATCGACCATGGAGTTGGGGAACGCGACGTTGTCTTCAATCCACTGGGCGAGGCGCGGATCGCGCCGCGCGGCGAAACCGAGGACCGCGGTGCGCGCGACGTCACCGTTGTGGGGCAGGTTGTCGCACGAGACAACGGTGAAGGGCGCCACACCCCGATCGCGACGACGCTCCAGAGCGCGCACCAAGAACCCGAACACCGTCGACGGTGTCGCCGACTCGAACTCCGCGAGGACCTCGGGGCGGTCGCCGGCGAAGGCCCCCGTCGTCGTCTCGAGGAAGTATCCACCCTCGGTGATCGTCAAGGTGACGAGGTGCAGGCTCGGTGAGGCGAGCAGGTCCAGGACCCGCTCGGGTTCTCGCGGGGCGAGGAGATAGTCCGTCATGGCGCCGATGACCCGCGACGTCGCCGCGCCCGAGGGATCGAATTCGGTCAACGTGTAGAGGTAGTCCTGTTCGGTGAACACCGCCGCCTTACGTCGCGCCGCGTCGCCGTCGCTGACGCCGATACCGACGATCCCCCAATTCACGTCCCCGCTCTGGCGCAGGTACCGGTCGACGTAGACGGCCTGGTGCGCCCGGTGGAAGTTACCCACCCCGAAGTGTGCGATGCCGGGTCGCAGCGTCGCGCGGTCGTAGCCGGGAACGGGAATACCCTCGAGGTGCGAGAGCGCCGCGTCGTTCAGTGGGGCGCGCGCGGGCGTCACGGTCGCGGCTCCGAGGTCACGACGACCTTGACCTGGGCGCCCGAGGCCGACGCCGCGAAGGCGTCGGCGACGCGTTCGAGAGGGTAGACCGCGGTGATGAAGTCCTCGGGGGTGACCAGGCCACTGGCAATCATCTCGATGGCCGTCGCGTAATCCTCGGGCATGTAGGTCGCGCTTCCTTGCACGCGCACCTGCAGGTCTTGGAGGTGGGGCAAGGAAACGCTCACGGGCCGGACCGGCACCCCCACCACCACCACGACGCCACCCTTGTAGGCGAGTGCCAGGGATTGGTCCATCGTGCTCTGGATCGATACGCAGTCGAACACGACGTCGGCGCTCTCGCCGAGTTCGGCGCGAATGACCTGCACCGCGTCCGGGCGTAGGGAGTCCACGACGACGTCGGCGCCGAGGCGAAGCGCCCGTTCGCGCTTGTCCGCGCGCGGGTCGGTCATCACGATGCGTCGCGCGCCGTCGTGCTGCACCGCTCGCAGCATGAGGAGTCCAATGGTGCCCGAACCCAAAATGACGACGGCCTTGCCGGTCACGCCGCCGGCCTGGCGCACCGCGTGCACCGGCGTCGAGAGTGGTTCGATGAGAATTCCCTGGAGATCGCTCACGTCGTCGGGCAGCACGTGGAGGCGGTGGGCGGGGACCGTGAATCGCTCGCTCATGCCGCCCTGCTCGTAACCGCAGCCGAAGAATCGCAGATTCTCACAGATGTTGGAACGACCGGTGCGACACATCTTGCAGTGCCAGCACGGAAGGGTCGGTTCCACCGTGACGCGGTCCCCGACCGCGACGGTCGCGACGTCGCCGGCGACCGCGCGTACCACTCCCACCACTTCGTGTCCGGGCCGGTACGGCAACGCCACGAAGGGATGTTCACCGGCGGCGGCGTGGGTGTCGGAGCCGCACACCCCGGTGACCGTCATCTCCACGAGCGCCTCGCCCGCGGTCAGTGTCGGCTCGTCGACGTCACTGATCAACACTCCGTCACTGGTGGCGGTGACAGCCTTCATGGTGGGGGTCCTCCTTCTCTCGCGGTGTTCGCGTTCGGGTACCCGTCGCGCGCGATGACCAGTGCCAACCTACTGCGGTCGCTCGCTCGCCGCCGCCGAACGTTCGGGGTTAGTCGAAGGGGGAGCCGTCGTCGAAAGGGGGGCGTACGTGGCCGCGCCGCAACTCCTCGGGCCCGAGTGATTCGACACCCGCCGCGCGCGTCACCGTTACCGGCGTCGGAGCGCGCCCGGGCACTCCGCCCGGGGCTCGCCAGTGAGGGGGACGTCTCGAACGGACCACCCTCGACCCGAGTGGGGGGTGCCGGCGATCTCCGCCGCGCGATCATCACGACGTCAGGGGACGGTTTCGAGCAGCCGCTCGCGAGACTCCCGGCGCTACCGCGCCCACGTCGACGAAGGGCGTCGCCCTTTGTGCTGCCCATCTGACGGCGGGTGACGAAATGGGTGACGAGGGGGGTAAAGGTGCCGAGACCGAGAAAACGATAGTTCTATCGATGTCATTATGTAAATTTCGGATATTACCTGATTAACTGGTATAATAGAGTTTCGAAAAGTTTTCACAATTGTAATTGACAACCATGTCAAAATTTGTTTATTGTGGCAACTGTTGATTCGCGGTGGGGTGGGTGCTGCGGAGAGAGCGCACGAAGTCGGTGGCCCTCGAGCACCACGGTCGTTGATGGGGGGCGGTAGTGACGGTAACGGAGTCAGTGGGGGGCGCACCGATGAGTGCGCCCATCATCCAGGCCAAGGGCATCTCAAAGCGGTGGGGGAGCGTCCACGCCCTGCACGAGGTGGACTTCAACGTCTACCCCGGAGAGGTGGTCGGCCTGGTCGGCGATAACGGGGCCGGCAAGTCCACACTGATCAACATCATCGCGGGTGCGCTGCACCCGACCACCGGTTCGATCCTCGTGGACGGTAAGGAAGCGCAATTCAAAACACCGACCGAGGCGCGCGACGCGGGCATCGAGACCGTGTATCAGGACCTCGCCCTGGCGCCCGATTTGACGATTTGGGCGAACCTATTCCTCGGCCGAGAGATCGTGAAGGGCGGTCTGTTCAAGTGGATCGGTTGGCTCGACCGCAAGGCGATGATCGAGCGGTCGGTCCAGGACTTGGAGCGCACCCAGATCCGCATCGCGTCGGTGGGTCAGCGCGTGGGGCGGCTCTCGGGGGGTCAGCGTCAAGCGGTGGCCGTTGGTCGCGCCGTCGCGTGGGGCTCGCGCGTCGTGTTGATGGACGAGCCGACGGCGGCCCTGGGTGTCGAGCAGCAGGCTCGCGTCGCCGAATTGATTCGCTCGGTGGCCTCGCACGGGGTGCCGGTGGTGTTGATCAGTCACAACCTGCCCCAGGTCTACGAGGTGTGTGACCGCATCGTCGTCCTGTTCCGCGGTCGCATCGTGGCCGAACTACGCCCGCGCGACACCTCGATCGATCAGATCGTCAGTTACATCACCGGTTCATCGGCGTCGAAAGTTGCGGAGTAAGTCATGGCCCTGGACCTACTAAAGAAGAAGACGGACGCGGGCGTGGGCGTGGCCCGCGACGAGGACGCCCCGACCCCCTGGTTCCAAGCGCTGCTCGGACGCGTCGGACAGTTCTGGACCCTCGGCGTGCTCATCGTGCTCATCGTGCTCTTCGGCACGATCTCCTCGACGATGTACACGCAGGCGGCCTGGAATTCCACCTCGGGGTACGCCGTGGAGTACCTCATCCTGGCGGTGGGTGAGACCTTCGTCATCTTGACCGGCGGGATCGACTTGGCGGTGGGCGCCACGATGGGGTTCTCGGGAATGGCCGGCGCCCTCGTGATGTCCAACATGCTGGCCCACGGTGGTAGCCAGGGATTGGCGACGATCCTGGGCATCGTCATGATGCTCGCGGCCGGGACGGCGATCGGGCTGGTGAACGGGCTCATCATCACCAAGATGAAGATCCCGCCCTTCATCGTCACCTTGGGCACGATGACCGCGATCATGGGCGGTACGGACCTGTTGAACAACGGGGGCGAAGTGACCAACCTCACGAATTTCATGGGGTCCTTGGGGGCGGACACGTTCTTTGGGGGATGGCTGAACTACCCGGTGGTCGTCGCGCTGCTGGTGGCGGTGGTGGCGTCGTTTGTTCTGTCGCGCACGCGATTCGGCATGCGGACCTATTCGATTGGCTCGAACGAGATCGCCGCGCGGCGCGCGGGTATCCACGTAGACCGCCACTTGATCAGGGTCTACGTGATTTCGGGTTTTCTCTCGGGCGTGGCGGCGCTCATGGTGACCGCCAACCTGTCGTCGGCGAACGCGACGACCGGCACGGCGAACGACAACCTCTACGCCATCGCCTCGGTGATCATCGGCGGGGCGAGCATCTTCGGCGGCCGCGGCACCATTCTCGGGACGTTCATCGGGACCTCCATCATCGCGGTCCTCGAGACCGGCCTGGTCCTCGCCAACGTGGCCCCCTTCTGGCAGCAGGTGGCCATCGGCGCCATCATCGTCACAGCAGTCGCAATTGACCGAATTCGGGTCAGGGCGGGTACCGACTAGTGCGGTGGCCGCTTAGGGCAACGGAGCGCGGCAATGGCCGAGCAGTCCTCACACAAGGGGGAAGTCACAGCAATGGAGGGAAATATGAATAAGAGAAATGGTGCGGCGAAAAACATTTCGCGCCGAACCGTGAGTTTGCTATCGGTGGCCGGATTGATGGCGGCGGGCTCGCTCGCCAGCGTCGTCGCGGCTTCACCGTCGGGTGCGTCGGCGACGCCGCACGCGGCGTCGAAGTTCACCATCGCGCTGATTCCCGGTTTGACGACCGACCCGTTCTACATCACGATGGGCAACGGAGCTTCCGCGGAAGCGAAGAAGCTCGGGGTGAAGCTGATCTGGCAGGGCGCCTCGACGTGGAGTACCACGCTGCAGATTCCCGTGGTCAAGACGGTCCTGGCCGAGCACCCCAACGCGCTACTCATCGCGCCGACTGACGTGGTGGCGTTGAAGGCGCCGATCGAGCAGTTCATCAAGGCGGGCATCCCGGTCATCACCGTGGACACCACCTTGACCGACACCTCGATCCTCGCCGGACGGATCACCTCGAACAACTTCCAGGGTGGTCAGTTGGCGGCCGAGACGATCGCGAAGCTGGCGGGTTACAAGGGACAGGTGGCCGTGGACAACACGGTGGCCGGCGTCTCGACCACTGACGCGCGTCAGGCCGGATTCTTGGCCCAGATCAAGACCTACAAGAACATGTCGGTGGCGACGGTCCAGTACAACAACGACAGCCCGACGTTGGCCGAGACCCAGACGAAGAACATCGTCTTGAAGTACCCGAAATTGGTCGGTATCTTCGGCACCAACCTCTACGGTGCTCAGGGCGCCGGTACGGCTATCAAGAACGCCGGTAAGGCGGGCAAGATTTTCGTGGCCGCCTACGACCCCGAGCCCGCGACGGTGAAGTTGCTCCAGCAGGGCGTGATCAACGTCCTCGTGATGCAACAGCCCGCGGTCGAAGGTGCGGACGCGGTGCAGTACGCCTACGACATCTTGACCGGTCACAAGTCGTTGGTCCCCAAGTCGACCTTGGTGCCCAACGTGATCGCGACGACTGCTAACTCGCACTCGCCCGGGATCACGAAGTACTTCTACCAGTCGACGTTGTCGAAGTAGTCGTAGCGAGGAGGGTCCTTCCCCCGTTTCCCAACGGCGGGGGAAGGACCCTTCACTCTCACCCGGTGGCCGTGCGGCGCCCCGGGGTTCACGAAGTCATTCACGAGAATTTGAAAGAAGAGCCGGGAAGCGAGTTGAGAACAATGTTCCCCCCGAACGTCGTGATCGTGGCGGGTCCCGCGGCGAGCGGCAAGACCACTTTCGCGACTCGGTTGGCGTTGCGGTCCTCCTCGTGCCTCTTCGACCTGGACCAGATCACCGCTCCGCTGGTGCAGCAGTGCCTGGTCCTCCTCGATCAGCCCGAGTACGCGCTGGATCAGGAACTCGGCCGCACCCTGCGCCCGGCACGCTACGACTCGCTCTTGGCGGCGGCGACGGCGAACATCGTCCTCGGACGTGACGTCGTGATCGCCGCGCCCTTCAGCCGCGAGATTTCTTCGCCCCCGGCGTGGCAGCGCATGGTGGCCCGGTGGTCGTCGGCGGGCCCCTCGTCGGCACCGGTCAACACCGAACTCCTCTACGTGCAGTGCCCCCCCGCCTTGTTGCGCGAACGACTCGTGCGTCGCGGCGAGCCCCGTGACCGATTGAAGATTGAATCCGGAGCGGACCTGTCCTCGCCGGCGCCGGTGGTCGAGCACCACGTGGTCGACGGAGCGGCGGACCTCGACCGCGAGGTCGACCGACTGCTCGACGAACTACACGGGGGTCGTCCCCCCGTGCGCGCGGCGGGAGTCTGACGTGCTGATCGTCAATCCCAACATCTGCGTCGATCACACGATCGAGATGGACGAGTTGATGCCGGGTCACGTGCAGCGACCCCGGGCCGGCGTGGTGAGTCTGGGGGGCAAGGGCGTCAACGTGGCGCGGATCGCGCGGGTCCTCGACGACGACGCCACCGTCGTGACCTTCGTGCCCACGCACGACGAGACGCAACTCAACGCCCTGGCCCGCGACGAGGGCGCGGACCTGCGCGGACCTCGCGTACCGGGTCACGCGCGCGGCGCCACCATCATCTTGGAGGACTCGGCGCGGGTCACGGTCCTCAACGAACCCGGTGTCGCGGTCGACGCCGCGGACTGGGACCGGCTGCTCGGCGAGGTGCGGACCCTCTCGAACGTGCACCGCACCATCGTGTGCTCGGGGAGCCTCCCCCCCGGTTCCCCCCACGACTCCTACGCGCGCGTGGTGCGATTGGCCCACGACCTCGACCGGCGTTGCGTGGTGGACTCGGCGGGCCCGGCGCTCGACGAGGCCGTGCGGGCGGGCGCGGACGTCGTGAGCCCCAATCTGGCCGAGGCGGAATCGCTCCTGTTCGGCGTCCGCGCCGAGGACGTGGACCCGTCGGGTCCTGACGTGCTGGACCGCGCCGCGCGCGCCGTGGTGGGCCTCGTCGAGCGCGGAGCCCGCCACGTCATCGTGAGCGCGGGCAGCAACGGTGCCGCCTTCGACGGGGACGGGCGCGTCGCGTGGTGTCGTGCGCCGGTCGTGAAGGTCGTGAACCCGATCGGGGCCGGCGACTCGTTGATTGGCGGCCTGGTCCACGCCCTCGAACGCGGTGACGCCTGGCCCGACGCCGTGCGCTTCGCGCTCTCGACGGCGTCGGCGTCGTGCGAGGAGTTCCGTGCGGGCGCGGTCGTGGCCGCGCGCGTCGAGGAACTGCTGCGCACGCTCGAACCCGTCGTGACGCTTCCGAACTACGAACTGGTGAGGGGTGCCCGGTGAGGTCGGCGGTCACTCTCAAAGATGTCGCGCAATTAGCGGGCGTCAGCGCGAAGACCGCGTCCCGCGTGATCAACGACGACCCCGCGGTGACCGAGAAGACCGCCGCGCGCGTGCGCACGGCCATCGACGCGCTCGCGTACACGCCCAACCCGCACGCCCGCTCGCTGCGGACGGGTCGCGACCAGGCGGTCGCCCTGGTCGTCGACTCCATCAGCGACCCGTTCTTCGCCGCCGTGGCCGAGGGGGTGGAACAGGTGGCGCGCGAGGCCGGGTTCTTTCTGATCGTGGCGCACGCCGGCGACTCTCCCGCGCGCGAGCGTGAGGTCGTCGACAGTCTGCTGCACCGCTCGATCAGCGGCCTGATCCTCGTGCCGTCGTTACTGAACTTCGGCAGTGGTCGCCGACCCCTGGGTCCGGGGGGCGTGCCCGTGGTGGCGGTGGACCGACCCCTGGAGAATCTCGACGTCGACACGGTGCTGGTGGACAACGCCCTGGCCAGCCACCAGGCGGTCGCGCACCTCATCGCGCACGGCCACACGCGAATCGGCTTCCTCGGCAACACCGTGGCCCGCTTCACCGTCCGCGAACGTCTCGCGGGGTATCGCCGGGCCCTCGAGGAGGCCGGGTTGGCCTTCGACGAGTCGCTCGTCGCGCTGTCCTCGTACAAGGGGCGCGTGGACGAGACCCTCTTCGACCCACTGGTGCACGGTCCCGATCCGGTGACCGCCCTCTTCTCGTCCGACGCCGTGACGACGATGGACATCGTGCGACTGCTGCACGGCGTGGGACGCACCGACATCGCCTTCGTCGGCTTCGACGACTTCGTGACCGCGGACTCGCTGGTGCCGCCCGTGTCGGTGGTGCGTCAGGACGCGCAACTGATGGGCCGGACCGCGGCGCAGTTGCTGCTGCGCCGCGTCAACGGCGACCAGAGTCCGCCCCAGCGCATCATGCTGGACACCACCTTCGTGGCGCGGGGCTCGGGCGAGATTCGCGCGCGCGAGGTGAGCCGACGCTCAATGAGATCGAACAAGGAGGAAGACAATGACAGATAAGACTTCGAGGAGTCAGGGCCGGATGGGTCTCGGCTCCATTGCGAGGCCCGACGGGACGTTGGCCATCATCGCGATGGACCAGCGCAACACCCTGCGCCGGATGCTGGAGGCGGTGAATCGGCCCACGACGACCGAAGAGATGCGTGAGTTCAAGATCGACGTGACCGCCGGGCTGAGCCCGCGCGCCAGTGCCGTGCTCCTGGACCCCGAATTCGGGGTCCCCGCGGTGAAGGAGGCGCACGCCATGGCCAGTGGCTCGGCGTACCTGGTGGCCGCCGAGCCACCCGAGCGCGCCACGTGGAACGGCGAACCCCGCGCGGGGCGCGACCCCCTGCGCAGTGCGCAGTGGGTCAAGGACATGGGCGGCGACGCCGTCAAGTTCCTGGTGCAGATGCGCCCGGACCGCAAGGTGGGACCGGGTGAGCCCGACCTGATCGCCGAAGTGGTGGACGTCGTGACCGCGGTGGTCGAGGACTGCCGCGCGGTGGGTATCCCCTCGGTGATCGAGACGCTGCTCTACCCGTTGGCCGACGAGGAACCGCTGAGTCCGCGCCGTCGCGCCGAGCTCATCATCGAGTCCGCGCGCATCCTGGACGGGTGCGCCCCGGACCTGCTCAAGCTCGAATACCCCAGTGACGCCGAGGGCTGTCGCGGTGTCGCCGACGTGGTGAGCGGTCCGTGGGCGATGTTGTCGGCGGGCATGCCCCTCGAGAACTTCCTCACGGCCATCCGTACCGCGTGCGACGACGGTGGTGCGTCGGGCTTCATCGCGGGTCGCGTCTACTGGAAGGAAGCGGTCGCCCTGGAGGGCGCGGCGCGCAAGAGTTTCCTCGGGGGCGAAGCGCTCGATCGCCTGGAGCAGTCGTTGCAGGCGATGGAAGGACGCGCACGTCCGTGGACCGACTTCACCCCCGCCGCTTGAGGGAACCGGCGCACGCGGGCGACCTGCTGATCGGCATCGACATCGGCACCACCCTGACGAAAGTCGGGGTGGTGGGTGTCGATGGCCGCGAGATCGTCCAATCGGCCGAACCCACGCCGTGGCACCACGATCCCACCGGGGGGCACTTCGTCCCCGAGGAGTTGCTCGCGACGGTACTGCGGTGCGCGGCGAGCGCGGTGGCCCAGGCGCCGCCGGGGAACTTCATCGGAGTGGGCGCGACGAGCATGGCGGAGACGGCGGTGATGCTCGACGCGTCCCTCACCCCCGTGGGGCCGGCCGTCGCCTGGTTTGACGTGCGCGCGCGCGACGAATTCGCCGAAATCAAACGCGACCTCGGGGCCGAGGTCGTCGCGCGAACCACCGGGCTGGCGACCTCGCAGATCCCGACCGTCGCCACCATCCGGTGGTTGCGTCGCCACGTCGACGATTCGCGGCGAGCCGTGACCTTCGCCGCCGTGGCCGACTGGGTCATCAGTCGCCTGTGCGGCCGGCTGGTCGCTGAACTGTCGCTCGCCTCGCGTACCGGGGCCCTGGACGTCGCGGGGCGTCAGTGGTGGGACGGCGCCCTCGAGTGGGCGGGACTGCGCGGCGAGGACCAGTTAGCCCTGTGTCACGCGGGTACGCCCTTCGCCACGGTCACCACCGACTACCCCGGGCTCGAACGGGTACGGGGCGCGGTGGCGACCAGCGCCGGCCACGACCACCTGTGCGCCTCGGTGGGCGTGGGCGTGAACCACGCGGGATCGATCCTGGACTCGTGCGGCACGGCCGAGGCCCTGGTGCGACCGCTGCCGCGCGCGGTACTCGACGACGTCTCGCGCGGCCACCCCATGGGCATTGAGACGGGCTGGCACGTGATCCCGGACCATTACGCCCTGATCGGTGGGCTCTCGCTCGGACTCAACCTGCTGCCGGTGCTCGAGCGCCTCGGCGTGCAGAGTCGCGACGGACAGACACCGCTCGACGCCGGAGCCCTGGCGCTCCTGCACACCGGCGCGCGGGTCGCCGAGCAGTTCGGGGAGGTCTCGGCCCTGCGGGAGCGACTCGACGCGGCCGAAATGGTGAGTACCCATCAGGGCGAGTCGCCCGAGCAGATCTGGTTGAGCGTGATGCGCACCGCGGTCGCCGGCGCCCAGCAGCTCTATAACGGCCTGGTCGAACTCGGCGGACCCATCGACGAGGTCCGCGTCAGCGGAGGCTGGTCGCGCAACCCGGTCCTGCGGGCCCTCAAGGCCGAGGTCTTCCCCCCCCTGTCGTATCCGCTGGTGAAGGAATCGGGGATCCGCGGCGCGGCGCTGCTCGCCGCACTGGCGGCGGGCGTCTACGCCGATCCCCTCGAACTACCCGGTCCGCAGCTCGACGACGCGGACCCCCCCCTCGCAACATCGTCGCCGTGGGCGACGCAGAGAGAATAATAAGGAGACACCTGATGACCACCAGTACCCGACCCTGGACCGAGACCCCCACGCCGTACGCGGCCGCCGGCTCCACGGCAGCCTCGAGTGGCAAGGCGTTCCGCCTGGGCCGAATCTTCGGACGCGACGGCAACACGCTGGTCCTGCCCGCGGACCACGGGACGATGCTCGGGCGCATGCCCGGCCTGGAGGACCCGATTGAGCTGGTGCGCGCCTTCTTGCCCCTGGGGTGCGACGGTTTTCTCCTGGGACCCGGAGTGATCCAGCGCACCCAACCGTGGTTCGCCTACCGTGACGCCCCCGCCCGCCTGCTCACGATTGATTCCTACTGGCGCGCGCAAGACATCGGCACCAGCGTGCTCGGCATTTCGATGGCCCGCGCCGCGGCCCTGGGCGTCGACGCGGTGAAGATTCTCATGCCCTGGGACGTCGGTGCGCGCGAACGCGCGGCCATGGCGAAATTGGTCGGCGACGTCGTCACCGCGGCCGAGGAGTACGGTCTCCCGGTCATGGTGGAACCCATCGTCCTGAGTTCGCCGCGGGGTGCGGACGCCGCCACCATCGAGGGCGACGGATGTCGCATCGCCGCCGAACTGGGCGCGGATATCGTCAAGGTCGCCTACCCCGGTGACGCCGACCTCTTCGCGCAGTGGTGCGACGAATTGGGCGTACCGGTGGTGATCCTGGGCGGTCCGGCCGGGTCGAGCACCCAGCCCCTCACCGAACTCGTGGCCGAGGCCATGGCGGCGGGGGCGCGCGGCATCACGATCGGACGACGGCTCTGGCAGCGTCCGATCGACGAAGCCACCGCGTTGGTGGCGGAGCTCGTTTCGATCGTGCACCCGACCCGTGGCTGAGGCGCGCGGTCGGCGGGGGCGCGCGGGTCGTGAACCCGAGGGGCGCTAGAGCGATGGACCACGCACCGTCGCGCAGTTGGCGGGTCTCGCCGACGCACCGGACCTGGCTCGACGCCCAGGTCCGAGGTCTCATCGACTTCTACCGCGCGACGTTGAGCGAGACGGGCCGTTTCGTCGAGCTCGACGACGACGGCGCCGCGATGGGCGCCGCCGACGACCCCCAGCAACTGCTGACCGTCACGCGCATGACCCACTCCTTCGCGTTGGGCGAGGTGCTGGGGATACCGGGGTGCGCGCCGGTGGTGGAGCGCGGACTCGAATCACTCTGGCGCCAACACCGTGACCCCCGGCACGGGGGTTACGCCACGAGTGTCGACGAACGCGGGCCGCGTGACACGACCAAGGCGGCGTACCTGCACGCGCACGTGCTGCTCGCCGCCTCCAGCGCGACCATCGCCGGTCACGACGCGGGCGATCTGCTGAGCGACGTCCTCGGGGTTCTCGACGAGCGATTCTGGGAGGACGGCGTGGGGGCGTCGCGCGAGTCCTTCAGCGCGGACTGGCGTGAACTCGAGGACTACCGCGGCGCCAATAGCAACATGCACCTGTGCGAGGCCTACCTGGCCGCGGGCGACGCCACGGGCGAGGCCGAGTACACCCACCGGGCACTGCGGATCGCGGCGCTGGTGATCGGGTCGCGCGCGCGCGACAACGCCTGGATGCTCCCCGAGCACTACGACGGGCACTGGCGGGCGCAACGCGACTACAACCGTGATCACCTCGATGACGCCTTTCGTCCCTACGGGGTGACGATCGGCCACTTGCTCGAGTGGTCGCGACTCCTCATCACCCTGTGGACGTGCGCGACGCCCCGCGAGGACTGGACCCGCGAAGCGGCGATCGCCCTGTTCGACACGGCCGTGCGCCGCGGGTGGGACGCCGAGCGCGGAGGGCTCGCGTACACGGTCGATTTCGACGGCGCGGCGGCGAACCCGGACCGGTACTGGTGGTCCCTCACCGAGGGCATCGCCGCGGCCGCCGCCCTGGGCCAGGTCACGGGCGAGGAGACCTACGAGCGGTGGTACCGGACCTTCTGGGACTTCGCGGCGCGCTATTTCATGGACGTCGCGCGGGGGGGGTGGTACGCCGAGTTGGACTCCGCCAATCGCCGCACGACGGGTCCCTGGTACGGCAAGCCGGACCTGTACCACATCCTGCAGTGCCACCTACTGCCCGTGCGACCCGTGTCGGCGTCGGTGGCGGGCGCGCTGCGAGACAGCGCGTGAGGGCCGCGCGGGGCGGCGTCCTCGTGACGGCGGGGTGTTCGTGCGCCTCGTCCTGATCCGCCACGGCGCCACGGCGTGGAGCGTGACCGGGGAGCACACCGGGCGCTCCGACATCCCCCTCTCGGCGCAGGGACGCGAGCAACTCGGTCCCCTCGACGGGTTGGTGCGCGCGGTCCTGGCTGATCAATACGACGCGGCGGCCGTGTACTCGAGTCCGCTCGATCGCGCCCTCACCTCGGCGCGCCTCGTCGTGGGACCCGCGCGTGACGTCACGGTCGATGAGCGTCTGGTCGAATACGACTACGGCGAGTACGAGGGTCTGCGCCCCGACGAGATTCGCGCGACGCGACCGACGTGGGACATCTGGGTCGACGGATGCCCGGGGGGCGAGAGCGTCGAGGACGTCGGACAGCGGCTGGGGGGATTCCTCACCGACGTGGCCGCGCGACATTCGACGGTCGTCGTGTTCGCCCACTCCCACGTGATCCGTATCATGGCGGCCCTCAGCGTGGGCCTGGTCGCGCGCGAGGGGCACATCTTCACCCTCGACACGGCCTCACTCTCGGTGATCGACGACGTCCGGGGCAAGCGGGTAATCCAGCACTGGAATCTGCGGCCCCAGTAGTCCTCGGCGGTCGGGTCACCGGGGCCCTCGGGAGCCACCCGGCGAAGCGGTGAACCACGGGGTGGCGCGTCCCTAGAGTAGGACGGTGGGACTCTACAACGATGTGGTGATGCCGCGTCTGGTGGGCCGGGTGTGCGGTCATCGATTCTTCGACCCGTGGCGCCAGCGCGTGTGCGAGGGTCTCGGGGGCGAGATCGTCGAGGTGGGCTTCGGTACGGGGACGAACCTGAGGTTCCTCCCGCCCGCCGTGCGCCGGGTCTACGCGGTGGAACCGTCGCTCGTCGCGCGCGCCGCGGCGCGCGCCGCCGTCGAACGAACCTCCATCGACGTCGAGTTCATCGAACTCGGTACCACGGCCGTGGCGCGCGGATCCCTCGACGCCGCCCTGAGTGCGTTTACCCTCTGCAGCGTCGACGACCCCCGGCGAGTTTTGGGACAGATCGCCGCCGTCGTGAAGCCGGGCGCACCACTACATTTCCTCGAACACGGTCTGGCCCCCGACGCGGCGACGGCGCGCTGGCAACATCGACTCAATGGTCTCGAGCAACGTCTCGCCGGAGGGTGCCACCTCACCCGCGACCCGCTGCGCCTGCTCGTCGAATCTGGCTTCGAGGTCGATACCTACGTGCAGGAGTACGCGCGCGGTCCGCGTCCGTGGAGTTACTTCACGCTCGGGGTCGCGCGCGCGCCGCGGCCGTAGGAAAGATCCGAAGGGTCTCGGTGCGGTCGCACCGCGGCGCCCGCGGTGCGACCGCGCGAGGCGTTCGTGCGTTCACGTCGCGAACCGTTCGTGGCGTGAACGAGGGCGTCACCCCCGCATCACCGGGATGGACTTAGTAGGCGTCACCACGTCCTTGGGGTAGGGCACCCTCACCTCGAGGATCCCGTCCTTGTACGTGGCCTTGACGGCGGTGCCGTCCACCCCCTCGGGCAGGGCGATGTCGCGCTCGAACTCCCCGTAACGGAACTCGCTACGGTAGTCCTTCTTCTCCGCGTGTTCGGTCTTCTCCTCACGGTGAGCGCGAATCTTGACGAAACCGCCGCTGGTCGTCACCTCGACGTCCTTATCGGGGTCGATGCCCGGGAGCTCCGCTCGCACCACGAGGGTGTCGCCGTCGTGGAACTCCTCGACGCGCATCCACCCCTCCATGTCGTCCGCGTCGAAGAAACGACGCCAGCGCTCGGGCAAACCGAACATCGGCCACTCCGTGACGTGATTCATGTCTCGTCGAACCAGTGTCATACACACCTCCCATCAACGTTTCGGGCCTGGCGTGACCCGATAGTCACAGTGTGCCCCCCGCCGGCTCCTTCGGCAAGGGGCCAAAGTCGCTTTCCGACGACCCCGACCCCCACCTGGACCAATGCCCGGCGCTCCGCGTCGACCGGGTGCGAGCGAGGTGGCGACGTCGTGACCCGAGGCGCCACCGACGTGACGATGAGAGCCGCGGCGTCGCGAGTCGGGTGCCGGGTCGACGGATGACGCCACCGCACGACGACCTCTTACGTGTTTCTTATGACGTTGGGCCCTAGGGCCGCCGACGAACGCGGGCCGATACTGGTGGGAAGGAGGGGGGCTGAGCGAAGGGTAATCACATGCATTCCGTCCGAAGAAGTACTGTTCTGTCCCTCGCAGTTCTACTCGGCGCCGTAGGAATCGGTGTACCGAGCGCCGGAGCGATTGGCGCCCCCCACGCGCGGGCGGCGACCGTCCTCGCGCACGTGGTGAAATTTAAGAAACTCGTCTTCACCGCTTCCTACGTCGGTAACGTGAAGATCCTGTTCGGCGCCAGCAGCGTCGCCGGGACCATGGTGGGTGCCGGTAAGGCAACACTCGTGGGCCAGTCCACGGTGAGCGCCACGGGAGTGACCACTTCGTTCTCCACGTCGAGCGCGTCGGATCCGCTGTCGGGCACGGCGCTGTTGAAGGGACCCGGGGGGTCGCTGACTCTCAAGACCGTCTCGGTCTACGCGTCGACCACGTCGTCGGCGGCCCCGACGGCCACGTCACCCGACCCGGTCGCGGTCGCCGGTACGGTGCGCGTCGTCAAGGGCACCGGCAAGTTCGCGGGCGCCACGGGCATTCTCAAGGTCAGCGCCTCCTTCACGGTCAGCACCATCACCGGGAGCGAGACCCAGAAGTTCACCGCGTTGCTCAAGGGCGCGCTGAACGTCAAAGCCTAATCACCAAGACAGGAGAACAATGATGAGAAAATTAGTGACACGTATCGTCGCGGGCGCGATGGCGATGGGTAGCGTGGCGGCCGTCGGGGTGGGCACCGCGGGCGCGTCATCGCCGAGCGCCGCGTCGACCACCACGACGGCGGCCCCGCCCTTCGTCTCGGGTAACCGGTGGCTCTCGGTCAACGTCGACAACGTCATGGGCTTCGGCAGTCCGGGCGCGACGGGCGGCTGCTACGAGGCCAACAGTTACCTCCAGGGCCAGACGGTCGTCTTTCGCATGTGGGGGATCGACAACCTGACCGGCAAGCCGCTGGTGGGTGACCCGTCGCCCACGGCGCCGATCAAGGGTTCCAACGTGCAGAGTGTGGTCATCAAGGACCTGCCCGGCGTCGCCGTCAACCCGATGATGACGTACTCGACGCGCGACGGCTTCTTCACCTACGGGTGGCTCACCACGAAGGCCACGCCGGTGGGCGTCGTGCCGTTCAAGGTGATCGTCACCCTTAAGCCGGTGCCCGCGACCTACAAGATGGTCATGGTCAACGTCAACGGCGTGATGAAGTCGAAGAAGGTCGTCAAGACCCCGGCCATCCCGGCGAAGGGCTACGCGTATTCCCAGAGTGCGCTGGTGTCCGGCGCGGGATCCTTGCCGTCACCCTCGCAGTTGACCATCGGCGCCGCGGCCTAGTCCCCGTCGCTCGACGCAGTTCCTTCACAAGCCCGAACGACGCCCGACGCCGAGTTCGGGCTTGTGAAGCGCACGCGCCGGAAAAATCTTCCGTCGCGCAACACGCCCGCGGGCGTGAAAGGAGATCTCTCATGTTGCACACCGCTCCCGGCGGCCGTGGCCGTCGCCTCCTCGGAGTGCTGGCCGCCGCGGTCCTACCCCTCACTCTGCTGATTAGTCCGAGTTCGAGCGGGGCGGACAGCGCCAACCCGATCACCCTCGTGGCGCCGAGCAACCTGCCCGGCGTGGCGCCGCTGCCCGGTCCGCTCAGCCCCACCTTCAGCGTCGCCAGTTCACTCAGCGTCCTCAACGTCGTGCCGGCCGAGGGGGTCCAGGGCACGCCGGTGACGATCTCGGGCACCGGCCTGGCCGCGAACACCGCGGTCGCCCTCGAGTGGTCGACCTCGAACGTGACCTGGGTCGCCGACGTCGAACCCGGTACCGTCAACTACCTGGGCCGCTCGGCGTCGAATTTCAACGTCACGCTCACCACCGTGACCACGGACGCGCACGGGGCCTTCAGCTTCTCGACGACGGCGCCCTCGGATTTCGGGGGCATCCACACGATCTACGCGGTGATCAACAACGTGGAGGTCGCCCAGGGCGGCTTCACGCTGCTGCGTATCATCAAGGTCACCCCGAGCAGCGGTCCGATCGGGACACCGATCACCATCACGTACACCGGCATGGGGGCGACCCTCTACACCGGGGGGGCGTCGGTCCTCTACGACAACCACTACGTCGGTGAGATGATGGCCAACTGGACCCGCGGCACCGCCAGTGTCCAGATCCGCGCCTCGGGACCCGTGGGTAACCACTACATCATGGTGGGTGACGCGATCAGCTACCTCTACATGAACATCGCCCAGTCGCCGGTGCCCTACGTCAACAACGGCGGCGCGGTCTTTCGCGTCACCAAGGACGACGGGCCGGGTCCGGCGCGCATCGACTGGCCGGCCACCGTCACGCCGACCGTGAGCCAGGTGACCACCTTCGCCAACACCAACGTGGACCCCGCGTCACGGGCCGTGGCGACGTTGTCGAGCACGCAGGGTCCGGTGAACTCCCCGGTCACCCTCAACGTCACCAATCTGGCGGTGTCGGGCCACGTGTCACTGGGTTGGGCCACCGTCGTGGGTAGTCGGGTGAACTGCTACAGCACCTGCTGGGCCTTCAACACGGTTCCCCTGGGCAGCGCCACCGTCGTCAACGGCACCCTGAACACGTCGTTCACCGTCCCCGACGGACTGGGTGGTTGGCACGTGGTCCAGGTCCTCAACGGGACCAGCATCGAAGCGCAGGTCTCGTTCTACGTGAAGGAGAGCATCGTGCCCGTGGCCAAC
>JAKCEC010000160.1 GCA_021841725.1 Actinomycetes bacterium
TGGCCCCGGGCCGGCGGCTGAGTTACCAGACCCACCGGTTCCGCGCCGAGCACTGGTTCATCGTGTCGGGCGTCGCCACGGTGGTGCTCGACGGCGAGGTGCGTGAACTCACCCCCGGACAGTCCGTCGACATCGCGGTGGGGGCGGCCCACCGCTGCGAGAACCACGCGGCGGAACCCGTCGTCTTCATCGAAGTCCAGCACGGCACCTACTTCGGCGAGGACGACATCGTGCGACTCGAGGACGACTTCGGTCGAGGTTAGAGCCGTGCGCATCGATCACCTGCTGGCCGCGGGACCGACGCGGTCCTTCGAATTCTTTCCCCCCAAGTCCGACGAGGAACTGGCGACGCTCACCTCCACGTTGCACGACCTCGAGAAACTCGCTCCCTCCTTCGTCTCGGTGACCTATCGCGGCGGACGGGCGTCGCGACAGCGCACCTTCGACCTCGTCACCGCCATCCAGCGCGACGGACGCCTCGTGACAATGGCGCACCTCATCTGCGTGGGCCACGGGCGCGACGAGATGCGCGAGATCCTGGAGGACTACCGGGCCGCGGGGGTCGAGAACGTGATGGCCCTCGGGGGCGACATCCCCGACGACCCCGCGCTGGTGGCCTCGGACTTCGCCCACGCCCTCGATCTGGTGGAACTGGCCCGCGAGGTGGGGGGCTTCTCTATCGGGGTCGCGGCGCACCCCGCGGGTCACCCGCGGTCGCCGGACCGCGCGAGCGATCGCCGCTTCCTCGCCGCCAAGCTCGCGCGGGCCGACTTCGCCGTCACCCAGTTCTTCTTCGAGGTCGCCGACTGGGTGCACCTGGTGGCCGACCTCGCCGACCTCGGCGTCACCCGGCCGGTCCTGCCGGGGATTATGCCGGCCACGACACTCACGGGCGTCGTTGGCATGGCGCGGATGGGCGCCGCGGTCCCCGCGTCGTTGCTCGATCGCCTGGAGGCGGCCGAGCGCGCGGGGGGCGCCCCCGCGGTGCGCGCGGCGGGGGTGGCCGCGGCGACCGAACTCTGTGAGGAACTGCTCGACGCGGGGGCGCCCGGGATCCACTTCTTCACCCTGAACCGCTCGACGGCGACCCGTGAGATCCACGAGGCCCTCTACGGTCCCGATGGGGTCCGACGACCCTAATTCACTCGCTCGGGCGGCCTTTTTTTACGTCATAGGATGGTCCCCATGGCTGACATCATCACTACCGACGCCGCGGGCGTCCTCGCTGTTTCTGACAACCCGATCATTCCCTTCATCGAGGGCGACGGTACCGGAGTCGATATCTGGCCCGCCGCGCAGATGGTCATGGACGCCGCGGCCAAGAAGCACGGCAAGACCATCGCGTGGAAGGAGGTACTCGCCGGCGAGAAGGCGTTCAAGGAGACCGGCAACTGGCTGCCCGACGAGACGGTCGAGACCTTTCGCACGCACCTGATCGGCATCAAGGGCCCCCTCACCACGCCCATCGGGGGCGGCATGCGCTCTCTCAACGTCGCGTTGCGTCAGATCCTGGACCTCTACGTGTGCCTGCGTCCGGTGCGTTACTTCCAGGGCGTGCCCTCACCCGTCCTGCACCCCGAGTGGGTGGACATGGTGATCTTTCGTGAGAACACCGAGGACGTCTACGTCGGCATGGAACTCGAGGCCGACACCCCCCAGGCCGAGCAGTTGCGCGCGTACGTGCGCGACACCTTCGGCTGGGACATTCGTGAACACGCGGGCATCGGCGTCAAGCCGATCTCGAAGTTCGGTTCGGAGCGACTCTTGCGCGCCTCGTTCAAGTACGCCCAGGACCACGGTCGTCATTCGGTCACGCTCGTACACAAGGGGAACGTGCAGAAGTACACCGAAGGGTACTTCATGAAGCTCGGCTACCAGTTGGTGAAGGACGAGTACGCCGACTCCTTCGTCGGGTGGGACGACTGCGGGGGCGACCCCGGTGACAAGATCCTCGTCAAGGACGCCATCGCCGACATCGCGCTCCAGCAGGTCCTGCTGCGCCCGAAGGAGTACGACGTCATCGCCACCACCAACCTCAACGGCGACTACATGTCCGACGCCCTCGCCGCCCAGGTCGGCGGCATCGGCATCGCCCCGGGGGCCAACATCAACTACACCACCGGCCACGGCATCTTCGAGGCCACCCACGGCACGGCCCCCAAGTACGCCGGCCAGGACAAGGTGAACCCCGGGTCCGTCCTGCTCTCGGGCGTCTTGATGTTCGAGCACCTCGGCTGGCAGGGCGCCGCCGACGACATCATCCGCGCCATGGAGGCCACCATCTCCGAGAAGATCGTCACCTACGACTTCGCCCGACTCATGGAGGGCGCCACCGAGGTGAAGTGCTCCGAATTCGGTTCCGCCATCGTCGACCGCCTGTAATCCCACTCGTCTAAGGAGAAGTATGACCACCCCCGTCCACGTCACGGTCACCGGCGCCGCCGGCCAGATCGGTTACTCGTTGCTGTTTCGCATCGCCTCGGGCCAGTTGCTCGGCCCCGACACGCCCATCGTCCTGCGCCTGCTCGAGATCGAGCCGGCCATGAAGGCGTTACAGGGCGTGGTGATGGAGCTCGACGACTGCGCGTTCCCGCTCCTCGCCGACATCGAGGCCACGAGCGACCTCGACCACGCGTTCACCGACACGTCCTGGGCCCTGCTCGTGGGTTCGATCCCGCGCAAGGCCGGGATGGAGCGCGGCGACCTGTTGAACGTGAACGGGGGCATCTTCAAGCCCCAGGGACGCGCCATCGCCGCCCACGCGGCCAGTGACGTGCGCGTCCTGGTGGTGGGCAATCCGTGCAATACGAATTGCCTCATCGCGCGCTCCAACGCGCCCGAGATACCGGCGGACCGGTGGTTCGCGATGACGCGCCTGGACCAGAACCGGGCCGAGACCCAGTTGGCCAAGAAGGCGGGCGTGCCCGTGAGCGAGGTGCGAAACCTCGCCATTTGGGGGAATCACTCGGCCACGCAGTTCCCGGACTTCGCCAACGCGACCCTGGGTGGGGTGGCGACCCCCGAGGTCATCACCGACCACGAGTGGCTCCGCGGCGACTTCATCACGACGGTGCAGAAGCGCGGTGCCGCGATCATCGACGCGCGCGGCGCGAGTTCGGCCGCCTCGGCGGCCAACGCGGCGATCGATACGGTGGTGAGTCTGACGACCCCCACCGCGGCGGGCGACTGCGTCTCGGTCGGCGTGACGTCGAGTGGGCAGTACGGCGTCCCCGAGGGGCTGACCTTCGGCTTCCCGATCGTGGTCGACGCGCGGGGTGCGTGGTCGGTGAAGGAGGACTTCGTCGTCGACGAGTTCGCCGCGCAGCGTATCGCGGTGACCACCGACGAACTGGTGGGTGAACGCGAGGACGTGCGCGCGCTGGGACTCGTGTAGTCCGCGCCACGTCGGGCCGCGCGACCCACTGGGACGTGGCGCGACGCCCGGGGCGAATAGACTTCACGTCGGCGTTCGCGGGCGGGGAGAGTGATGATGAGACGACGATGCCAGCGTCGCGACGCGACCGGGCCGGTCGCACCCCATGAGTGAGGTCTCCTCGGGCC
>JAKCEC010000009.1 GCA_021841725.1 Actinomycetes bacterium
TGGCGACCGCGATTATCGCTCGGGGGGTCCTGGACGCGTGGCGGGGCCGCATGGGACGACGTGAATACCCCCTGCTCCAACGCGGTCGGCACTAGCGCCGGCGTCGTCGTGGTCGACGACGCGCGCGCAACCGGGCGCGCAACCGGGCGCCCACCGCTGTAGGTTGTCGAGGAGATGAACCTCTCCTCGCTGTGGGCGATGTGGCGTAGTCAGGGAGCCCGTGGGTCGTTACGCGTCGTCGCCGACGTGGCGTTCGCGCGTCGTTCGCGCGTCGCGGACGACGTCGTCGCGGTGGCGACGGGTGCGCGCGCCCTCGAAGTCGGTGGACCCAGCCGATGTTTTCGCCGCGGGGGCATGCTCCCGGTCTACCCGGTGGTGGCCGCGCTCGACGTCGTCACGTTTTCGACCGCGACGCTGTGGGAAGGGTCCGTGCGCGAGGGGTCGCCGTTCGCCCCTCACGGACGGGTCCTCGGGGCCCGCATCGTGGGCGAGGCGGCGGGTCTGACCGAGGTCCGCGCGCAGTCCTACGACGTCGTCCTCTCGTCGCACTGCCTCGAGCACTGCGCCGACGCCCTCGGCGCCCTGCGCGAGTGGCGACGCGTCTGTCGCCCCGACGGCTACCTCTGCCTGGTGGTGCCCCACCGTGACGGGACCTTCGACTGGCGCCGATCGGTGACGACCCTGGAGCACTATCGACACGACGCGCGCGACGAGGTGTCCGAGCACGATACGACCCACTTCGAGGAGATCGTCGCACGTCACGACATTCGCCGTGACGCCGGTGTGCGCTCGCCCGATGAGTTGCGCGCGCGCCTGCGCGACAACTACGCCACCCGCGCGGCGCATCACCACGTCCTCACCACGCGCTCGGCGCTGGCCCTGGTGGGGGAGGCGGGCTGGTCAGCCGTGGCCGTCGACGTGCGTCGACCCTACGACATCGTGGTCCTCGCCCAGAATCGATCCGTCGTGACGACGCTCCTGGACCCGTCCGAGGCCCTGCGCCGCAGTCCCTTCGCGTCGGACCACTAGGGTCTCCCCCCGGTCGTCGGGGCCCCGGACGGGGTCGACGGAGGTGTTCGCGTCGGCGTCGGTAGGCTGAGCCAGGCTCCAGATGGGCCCGAACCCCTGCACCGGAGGTGGGAGACCGCGTGAACACTTGCCCGCGAATCGCCGCACGGGTGGCGCCGGCGCGTCCGCCGGGTCCGGGTCCGGCGGCCCGCGCGAACGGCGCGGTGGCGCGGTGAGCGAGTTGGACCCGACTCGCGTCTCGCGGGGGTTCCTCGCCGCGTTCTTCGGTCTCTACCTCGTCCTGGGCGTAATCCTGATGGCGTTCACGCCCCCCTTTCAGAGTCCCGACGCGTTCGCCCACTTCGACCGGGCGGTGGGTCTCGCGTACGGCGACCTCACCTCCACGACGAGCCACGGTACGCCCGGCGAGCCGTTCCCCGTCGGGGTGTACCAAACCGAGGTCATCTTCTCGGGGATGGCGGCGGGACCCGCGGCCCGGGTCGCCCGCTCCGAGTTCGTCTACGGCTGGCACCAGACCTGGGACTCCCCGACCTACTTCACCGCCTACGAGACGGGCGGTAACGCCCCCTTCTTGTACCTTCCCCAGGTCCTGGGCGTCGAGATCGGCCGCCTCGTCAGTCCTCGCGTGCTGGTGAGTTACTACGCGGCCGAACTCGGCAACCTCCTCGCCTTCGTCGCCCTGACGGCCTGGGCGATGTCGCGGTTCCCCCGGCGCCTGACCTGGTCCCTGGGGGTCTTCTTGCTGCTGCCCATGGTTACGTCGCTGGCCATCTCGGTGAACCCCGACGCCCTGCTGATCGCGTTGTCCGCGGTGTTCGCGGCGGCGTGCGGGCGCCTGGGCGCGACGTCGCGCGAGAACGCGCCCCCGCCGTGGAACCTGTGGTCGGACCCCGACGTGCGCATCGCCTACGTGAGTTTTCTCCTGATGACCATCGAGAAGCCCCCGCTCCTGATCCTGGGACTCCTGCTCGCCGTCGTGGAGCGACCGTTTCGGTGGCGACGGGCGGCGGCGCGCGCGTTGACGGTGACCGCGAGCGCCGTCGTGGCCTACGAGGCGTGGGCGACCCTGGCCGCGACGGGACGGGGCACGCCGACGAAGTTGGCGGGGGTGGCGCCCGTCGCCCAACTCCGCCAACTTCTGACGCACCCCGGGCACGGGGTCGCGGTGCTGGTGGCGACCCTGCGCGGCGACGGGGGGCTCTTCGTGCGCGAGTTCATCGCGGGAATCGGCTGGCTCGACACGTGGTTTCCGGGGTGGTTCTACCTGACGATGAGCGTCGTCGTACTGGTCGCCCTGGGTTACGCCCTCTCGGTGTCGCGTGGTCGACTCGGCGCCGGCGTGGGGTCACTGGCGATCCTCGCGTGCACCGCGCTGGCCCTGATGTTCACGTTCTACCTCGTCGACACCCCCTACGGCGCCCCCACGATCACCGGGTTCCAGGGCCGCTACCTGCTGCCGCTCTACCCGTCGCTGATCGTGACGCTGGGTGCGGGCCCGCGGGGGCTGCGCCCGCTCGGACCCGTCGCGCGACTGATCGACGAGTACGGCGCGACGTGGTTGGTGGTCGCGCAGGTGTTGATCGCCGCGCAATTCGTGATGACCCTGCTGTCGCGCTACTGGTTCAGGTGACCCGCCACGGATCCGCGTCGTCGGGCGGCGACGCGGGGAGCGGGTCCGGGTGTTCGACGCGCCAGCGCAGCGCGGGCACGCCCGCGAGCGCCATGGTCGCCACACTGACGACCAGCATGACCCGCGCCACCGCGGCGCTGGAGTCGTGGAACAGG
Organism: Actinomycetes bacterium; assembly: GCA_021841725.1. GTDB lineage: Bacteria > Actinomycetota > Acidimicrobiia > Acidimicrobiales > RAAP-2 > RAAP-2. Next base: position 2,815 of record JAKCEC010000009.1, read on the forward strand.
GAGATCCCGACGACGGCCAGGACCACGCCGACCCACGGGGTCAGGGCGAGCACCGACCGGCGCGCGAGGTGCAGGTAGACGAAGAGGATGAGCAGCCCCACGGCCACCGACGCGAAGGAGAGCTGTCCGAGGATCGACGCCGCGCCCGCGTACTGGGCGCCGAAGAGAATACGGACCGTCAGGGTCGGCAACACACTCATGACGACGGCCGCGAGGACGCTCAGGACTACGCTCACGCGCAACGTCTGGCGAAAGATCCGTCGACTCGAGGTGTCGACGCCCTTGCCGTCGGCGAGGTGGGGGAAGGCCACCGTCACGAGCGCGGCGGGGATGAAGAAGGCGATGTGCGCGGCGACCGCGACGGCGGCGTACTTGCCGGCCAGTGACGACGAGAAGAAGTGCTGGGCCAAGAAGGTGTCGATCCCGATGAGCGTGGTGTACCCGGCCAGGGCGGCGACCGACAAGAGCGTGTCGCGCATCCGGGTGCGCACCACGGCGGCGTGGCGGTGTCCGCGCAGTTCGTGGCGGGCCGAAAACATGAGCGAGAACATCGTGAAGGCCTGCGCGAAGATGGTGGCGGCCACGGCCCCCGAGACCCCCAGCCCCGCGCTCACCATCAGTTCTCCCAGCGCCAAGCGCACCAGACCGGTGCCGACGAAGGAGGCGAACGCCACGGGGCGGAAGCGGAACTCGCCGATGAGGGCCCCCTGCAACACGGCCGAGACGGTCGCCAGGGGGATCCAGGCCGCCACGAGCAAGACGGGGAGGGCGGAGCCGATGTGCAAGAACTGATCGATGAGGGGGGCGAGAGCGCCCAGGAGCACCATGGCGGCGCAACCCGCGACGAAGGAGCGCCAGGTGACGCGCACCATGGAGAAGGGCTGTCCGGACATCTCCTCGTCCAGGACCGCTTGGGTCACCGCGATCTGGACCGCGCCGAGGGGGACGCTGAGCAGGCTGATGATCCCGAGCAACGCCCCCATCGCGCCGTAGTGGGTGGGTCCGAGGAGTCGACTGACGAGCAGGTGGAAGACGAAGCTGGCGACACTGATTCCCGCGAAGGCGACGAGGTAGGAGAACGCCCCCCGCGCGAATACCCCCGACGCCATTTGCGACCGCACGGCCGACGTCACGCGAGACAGTGTCGCGTCGCGGAGAGAATGTTTCATCGCTCCCCCGACTCTAATTCGGGACCGCTTCACCGAGCCGGGCGCGTCGCCGCGGCGCGAACCGTTGGGCGCGCCACTAGTCCACGAAGGGCGCGATCGCGGCCCAGTAGCGCGCCAGCACCCAGTTCACCGCGCGCGGCACCCGTAATCCGAACTCACTCGGGATGTCCATCTGCGCCGACAGGATCCGGGCCCACCCCGCGTCGCCCGTGTCGCGCGCCGCGGCGACCGCGTCGCGACGCTCGCGCACGACGTCGCGGTGCGCCCAGAGCCAGCGCCACGCAGCGACTTTTTCGCGCCCCCAGCCCCCGCGCAGCGCGGCGACCAGGACGCCGCACTCGACCGGCAGTGCGACGGGCAGCAGGAGCCAACGGGCGCGGCGGCCGTAGAGCGTGAGGAGGTTCATGAGGCGATTGCGCTCCAGCAGGAACCACTTGGTGTTGTCCTTCGTGAACTCGTAGTGGTGCACGCCGATCGCGGACGGCTCGAAGACCACTTCGCGGGCTGATTGCCACGTACGCACCGACAGGTCGACGTCCTCGGCGTAGGCGAAGTAGTGCTCGTCGAATCCGCCGAGTCGGTCCCAGGTGGTGCGTCGACACGCGAAGAAGCCCCCGCAGATACCGGCCACGGCCTCGTCGTGATCGTGCGCGGCGAAGGGTTCGCCGTAGTCGCCGGCCCACGAGAACATGAGGTAGTGGATGGGGTTCCCGATGGAATTGACCCGCGGCGGCTCACCCGGCAAGAGAACCGCCCCCGTCGCGAGTCCCACTCGCGGGTCGTCGAGTCGCGACACCAGGCGCGCGACGGCGTCGTCGCGCACGACCAGGTCGCTGTTGACGAACACCACATCCGGGTGGCGCGCGCGCGACGCCCCCCGATTGCACCCGCCGGCGAACCCGGTATTGGTGCCCGGGGTCACGCGCACCACGCGAGGGTCGTCCACCTCGTCGGGCAGTGACCGCGCACCGTTGTCCACGAGCACCACCTCCACGTCGACGTCGCGCGAGCGCAGCACGGCCGCGAGGCACGCGCCGAGTAACGGCTCCTCCCCGTAGGCCAGGATGATGACTGACACTTCTCTCATAACGTCCGATCTCGATGCGCGACTCACGCCGGGGCCGCAGCGCGGCGTGACGAGCGGGCGCCGCGCAGCGGCGACGGCGCTCATTCACACTAGGTCGACCACGCCGCGTCCGGTCGGGGGCACCCCCGCGGGGGGGTGCGGGGGCTCAGCGGCGTCGGCCCTCAGGGAAATCTAAGACTGGTGTGCGAATATTGATGAATGACGCCCGAGCAGCTCGCCGACGCCCTGACGCGCACGTGCGTCGTGATCCCGGCGTTCAACGAGGGTGAGTCGATCGGTGCCGTCGTGCGCGCGGTGTACGAGCACATGCCCGGCGCCACGGTGGTCGTCGTCAACGACGGCTCGACCGACGACACCGAGGCGAACGCGCGCGCGGCGGGCGCGAACGTCGTGTCGCTCCCGCTCAATCTCGGCATCGGGGGCGCGGTGCAGACCGGGTACAAGTTCGCGGTTCGTCGCGGTTTACACTTCGCGGTGCAGGTAGACGGGGACGGGCAACACGATCCGCGTGAGGCGCCCCACCTCTTCGCGTCGCTGGTGAGGGGCGAGGCGGACATGGTCGTGGGATCGCGGTGGTTGGGGCGCGGCGACTACGTGGCGCCGCGCAACCGCCGATTCGCGATGAAGTTCCTGGAGGCGCTGGTCTCGTGGCGCGCGGGCAGTCGCTTCACCGACACGACGTCGGGTTTCCGGGCGCTCAACCGGCGCACCATGGAGTTGTTCGCGGAACACTACCCGAGTGACTTTCCCGAGGTCGAATCCATCGTGCTGGCCCACCACCACGGGCTTCGCGTCACCGAGGTACCGGTCAAGATGGTGGCGCGCGAGTTCGGCACGTCGAGTATCACGGGCCTGCGGTCGCTGTACTTCATGATCCGCGTGACGGTGGGCTTGCTGGTGGGCGTCATGGGAGGAGAAGAGAAATGAAGGGTGACATCCTGGCGGGGATCATCAGCGTCGTCTTGCTGATGGTCACGATTCGCGCGATCCGCCAACGGCGACTGATGGAGACGCACGCGGTCCTGTGGCTTAGCGTCAGCGTGGTCACGGTCCTCTTGAGCGTCGCGTTGCCCTTTGGGGCGTTCACCCCGCTGGCCCACTTCTTCGGCATCGCCTACCCGCCCGACATGGTGTTGGTCTTCGGCCTCTTCTTCTTCGCCCTCTTCACCTTCCACCTCTCGGTGTCGATGAGTCGGCTCGCGGCGCGCGAGCGAGTGTTAGCCCAGGAGATCGCCCTCGTCAGGGAGATGCTGAACTCGGAACCCGCGCCGTGAGCGAGGCACCGTGGTCCGGGGCGCACCCGACGGCGCGGGCGAGACTGCGTGGGTAGCGGCGCCGAGGTCGGACCGTGAGACGCCGCCTGCTCTACGGCGCGGGAGCCGTCCTCGTCCTCGGCCTCACCGCCGCGACCGTGGGAGTGCCGGCGCTGCTCGTCGTCGCGGGCGCGTGGGTGTTCGCCGCCGCCGCCCACGCGCGGGTGCCGGCGCTGTCGGGCCCGACGTCGTGGCTGGCGGGCGTGGTCGTCGAGGCGACGCTACTCATCGCCCAGAGCGGCGTGCTCGCGCTGGTGGCGCCGCACCCGCACCCGCAGTGGGTGTACGTCGGGGTGCTCGTCGGGCCGCTCGTGGTGGCCGTCGTCGTCTACGCGAGCGCCGCGCACCGCGGCGCCACCGTGCCACCGCGCCGCAGCGGCGAACCGTGGCTGGCCGTGATGGCGCTGGTGCTGATCGAAGCGATGTTCGAAGCAATCAAACTGCACGGGCACGACTTCGGCCTGACGTGGTTCATGACCGGTGACGCCCGCAATCAAGTGGTGGGCACCCGCCAGATTCTCGGCGCGGGCGGTATCACCCTGCACGAGATGACGACCTACCCCGCCGTGACCAACGCGATCACCGCGGTCGTGGACGGCGCGGGCGGTCGCAGTGACCTCAGCGCGGCGGCGCTGATGGTGCGCGACGTCCAGGCCATGGTCGCCACCGTGGTGCTCACGTGCGTGGGCGTGGCCCTGGCCTTCATCGCCGCCGTGGCCGAGACGGTGGAGCGCGCGCACGACGCCCGCCACCTGCCGACCTACCTGGTCATCCCCCTGGGCGCCTGCGGGTCGGTCTCGATCGGCGCCCTCTTCCTCGGCCTCGGGTCCTCCGGCGGTTTCCTCTCGGCGATGGGCGCCCTCGTCTTCGCCCTCGCGGGAATGGTGCTCGGGATGCGCCTGGTCAGCGAGTACGACAACGTGTCGTTGGTCCTCGTCGTGGCGGCACTCGTGTTGACGGTGGGGTCCTGGACGTTCCTGGCCGTGATCCCCGGTGTGGCCACGGTGGCGGGGGTCGTCAGCGGCGTGCGGCACCTGCGCGCGCGCGCCGCGACGACGACGTCGGGGGGCGTCGGGGTCACCCGGGCCACGGTCGCCCTGGCGCTCGTCGCCCTCGCGTCGATCGGGGGCGTCATGCTCGTCAAGGGTTCGACCCTGGTGGCCCAGTTGCAATCGCCCGGGGGGATCGTGGCGGGCAACGCGCGCCTCTTCTACGGGCTCGGCGTCGTCGTGCTCGTGGCCGCGCTCGTGCCGGTGGTCGTGGCGCCGAGTCGGCGTCAGCGCGCGGTGCGCTCACTCGTCCTGATCACCTACGCCGCTCTCGCCGCGTGCGTGGCGTGGATGCACACCTACCACCCCGGGGGCGTCGCCTGGTCCTACTACGCGACCAAGATGCTCTGGTTGGCCACGTGCGCCGTCGCCTGGGTCCCCTTCGTCGTCGTCGCCGACGTCGTGGGGGGTCTGGGTCGCGGGGTGCGTCGTCAACACGCGCGCGTGGTGGCGCGCGTGGCGTTCGCGCTCGTGGGTTCGAGCGCGACGCTCTGGGGGATCAGTCACGAGACGCCGTATCCGTTCCCGTGGCACTGGGCCTTCATCGGCTCCACCTTCCCCACGCCCATGATGGTGCAGACGGTCACCACGCTCTCGCACGCGGGTGAGCCCTTCGTCTTCTGGCAGTACTCGGTCCCCGCGGACGACAAACTCGGCGACTTCTGGTCCGCGTTGACGTGGGACTACAGCGCCTACGGGGTGGTGAAGCCCCCGCGCTCGGGGGTGTCGTTCCCCGAGTGGGCCTCGGCCGAACAGGGGAGTCTCGCCGAACTCTGCCACGTGGTGTCCGCCTATCGACTCTTCGTGGTGACCAAGAACCCCGCCCTGGTCCCCACGCTGCGCCACACGTGCCCGGGCTATCGGCCGGTGCCGGGTCAGACCCTCCAGCGTTAGCGGACCGCGGCGGGTCGTCGTCGCTAGGACGCGGGGGAGTCGCTCGGGGCTCGCCGGAGCCTCGTGAGACCCTCCTGGACGAGTGAGACGAGAAGTCGTCCGTCGCGGTCGAACAAGAAGCCGCGCGCCAGACCGCGACCGGCGTGGGCGATGGGCGAATCCATGTCGTAGAGCATCCATTCGTCGGCGCGCAGGTCGCGGTGAAACCACATGCAGTGGTCCAGGCTCGCGGCCATGAAACTGCCGTCGTCCCAGCTCACGTCGTGGGGCGCCAGGATCACGTCGTAGGGGTTCATGTCGCTGGCGTAGGTGACGACGCAGGCGTGCAGCAACGGGTCGTCACCCAGGGTACCGTCGGCGCGGATCCAGAGCCGTTGCCGGGGCTCGCGCGAGTGCTCGCTCGACCAGGGCAGTTCGCCCACGTAGCGCTGTTCGATCGGCAGCGACAACTGACTCCAGTCCTGCGCGACGCCCGCATCGGGCGCGAGGCGTTGGGGCAGGGGCAGGATGGACTCGGGGGCGGGGACGACCGGCATCGTCACCTGATGCTCGAGGCTCACCTCGTCGTCGTGGAAACTGGCCTGCATGTTGTAGATGGCGCGACCGTGCTGTATCGCCACCACGCGTCGCGTGGTGAAACTGCGGCCGTCGCGGATGCGGTCCACCTCGTAGAGGGTCGGGGCACTCGAATCGCCGGGCCGCAAGAAGTAGGAGTGCAGGGAGTGAACGCGGCCGCGTTCGACCGTGCGCCCGGCCGCCATCAGGGCTTGCGCCGCGACCTGGCCGCCGAAGGTGCGCTGGCGTTCCCCCGCGGGATGCTTGCCGCGAAAGATGTTGACTTCGATGGCTTCGAGATCGAGCAGGTCAACGAGAAAATCGAGGGCTTCGGACATTGGTCCATTGTGTCAGCCCCGGAGCGCCGCGGTGCAGGAACTAAGGTTGAGGGGTGCGCATTACCGTGAGTGACGTCGTCGCCTGGTCCCGAACCCACCAGGGCAAGAAGCTCATCCGCTTCACGGCGGCCTCGGCCATCACGACGGCCGTCTCGTTGAGCACCATCCTCACCGTCTACGGGTTCCACATCATCTCCGGTATTCTCTCGGCCACGCTGTTCGGCAACGTGGTGGCGATCGTGCCCTCCTACTACCTGACGCGCATGTGGGCCTGGGGTAAGCGCGGGCGCAGTCATTGGCGCAAGGAAGTCCTGCCCTACTGGATGATGTCCTTCGCCGGCATCGCCTTCTCGCTCCTTGGCGCCTCCTGGGTGAAGACCTTCGTGCACAGTCACGACCTCGACCACTCGGTCAACACGCTCCTCGTCGGAGGCATGAACCTGGTCAGCTTCGGCGTGTTCTGGGTCTTGAAGATCCTGCTGTTCAACCGCATCTTCCACACTCACCCCCTCGACGAGATCGACGAGCATTTGCGCGAAGAGGAAGAAAAGCAGGGTGCCTCGGAACTGGCGTGAACTGCGCGAGTGGGCGCGCAGTTACCAGGGCCAGAAACTCATCCGCTTCACCACCACCTCCCTGATCTCGACGGCGATCTCCGAGAGTCTGATCCTCGTGACCTACGGCTTCAAGATCATCCCGGGGGAGGTCCAGGCGACGCTCTTCGCCAACGTGGTCGCCATGTTGCCGGCCTATCACCTCAATCGGCGCTGGGCCTGGGGCAAGCGCGGGCGCAGTCAGTGGCGCCGGGAGGTGGCGCCCTACGTGGCCATGTCGTCCTTGGGCGTGACCTTCTCGCTGGTGGGCGCGACGTACGCGCGCCACGTGGTGCACTCGCACCACTGGGTCCACCTCATCAACACCGCCGTCGTGGGCGGCACCAACATCGCGGCCTTCGCCGTCTTCTGGGTGCTCAAGATGCTGTTGTTCAACCGCATCTTTCACCCGGGTCAGCGCCCCGCGCGGGCCCGGCACTCGGTGCGCGCCCAGCGAGCGCGCGAACGGATCAGTCGCGGAAGTTCGTGAACTGGAGGGGGACGTCGAGGTCCGCCTCCTTGAAGACGGCAATCGCCGTCTGGAGGTCGTCGCGCTGCTTACCGGTGACGCGGACCTGGTCGCCCTGGATGGAGGAGCTGAGGTTCTTGACCCCCATCTCCTTGACCATCTTGTTGACTTTCTTGCCCACCTCCTGAGAGATACCCGCCTTGAGGGCGACCTTTTGGCGGGCGCTCCCGTGGCTGGCCACCTCCACCTTGCCCGGGTCGATCGACTTGAGCGAGACCGAGCGCTTCACCATCTTCTCCTTCAAGAGGTCGAGGAGGGCGAGCAAGCGGTCCTCGGTGGAGGCGCTGAGGGTGAGCTCCTTCTCGGCGACCTCGATGGTGGCCCCGGTGCCCTTGAAGTCGAAGCGGGTCGACGCTTCGCGGTTGGCTTGATCGACGGCGTTACGAACCTCTTGCATGTCGATTTCGGAAACGATGTCAAAACTAGGCATGGGCGAAGTCTAGGACCGCCCATTGGAACGCTCGCGACCCGACGCACTAGGCTCGTGCACGGGTCGGTGCCCGAGCGGCCAATGGGATCTGGCTGTAAACCAGACGGCTTTGCCTACGGGGGTTCAAATCCCTCCCGGCCCACCACGGTCAATTCAGTCGCGCTGAATTGACCACGCCCCGTGGTCCCCGCGGGGACTACGGTGGCTAGTCGTGAATGGCTCCTCGTCTCATACGGCGGTGCGCATCGCGCGCGGGGTGCACCGCGGCTACGAGCGCGTGGCGCACGAGCTCGAATCGGGAATCTCCCTCCTCGAGCGGCGTTACACCCCGCTCGGTCGCTTCCGACCGGGCTCCTTCGAGGGCTGGGAGTTCCTCTGGCAGCCCGCGGTCATCGGTTTCTTCGCGATGTGCCTGCTCTTCGCGGCGGGCTCGTTCCCCAATTCGCCGCTCAAGCTCGACATGGCCGGCACGTGGTTCTTCGGCGAGCCGGCGCGCGCCATCTCGACGTCGCCGACCCAGGTGACCCTGTTGTTGTCCGTGGTCCTGGGGTACGGCGGACTCCTGCTCTTGATGCGGGTGTGGTTGCGCCTCGTGGAGATCCTCCAGTTGCACCCGGGGGCGCCCCTGCGCTCGCTGTGGTGGATGTTCGCGATGTGGGCGGCGCCGATGGTGGTGGCGCCGCCGATGTTCTCGCGCGACGTCTTCAGTTACGCCGCCCAGGGTGAGATGACGAGTTACCACTTGAGCCCCTACGTCCTGGGGCCCTTCTCGCTGGGTTCGAGCCCGTTCGTCAACCCGGTGGATCCCCTGTGGGGCAACGCCCCCGCCCCCTACGGTCCGTTCTTCTTGACCCTGGACGGCACCATCGACCGGGTCGCGCAGCACAACCAGCTCGCGACCGTGGTGGGGCTGCGCCTCCTCGAGGTCGTGGCGGTGGTGGCGCTGGGACTCGGGGTGAGCGCGCTGGCGCGTTGTCTCGGTCGCGACCCCGGCGAGGCCTTCGCCCTGAGCGCCCTCAACCCCATCGTGCTCATCACCCTGGTGGACGGGGCCCACAACGACGCGTTGATGGCGGCCCTGCTGGTGTGGGGCGTGGTCTTGGCCCTGCGCCGCCACCTGATCTGGGCGGTCGTGGTGTGTTCGTGCGCGGCGGCGGTGAAGGCCCCGGCCGCCCTCGGCCTGGTCTTCATCGCGTGGACGTGGTTGGGCTCGCGCGCCCCGGTGCGCGAGCGGCTGCGGCCCATCGCCGTCTCGATGGGCGTGACGGCGCTGGTCTTCTTCGCCTGGACGTGGCTGGCGGGCTTCGGTTGGGGCTGGCTGGCCAACCTCACCTCCAACGGCGCCGTGCGCAGTTGGGATGCGCCGATGACGGCCCTGGGACTGGCCCTGGCCGACGCCGCCCACGTGCTCGGCCTGCACTCGCTCAGCGTCACCACCACGCTGACGATCACGCGCGGGGTGGGCTTCGCCCTGGCGCTCGGGGTCACCGCGTGGCTGCTGCTGGCGGGTCAACGCCACTCCTGGGTGCGCCTCCTGGGACTCTCGATGATCGCCCTGGTGGTCCTGGGCCCGGTGGTGCAGCCGTGGTACTTCGTCTGGGGCGTCGCGCTACTGGCGGCGAGCTACGTCCGTCGACAGCACTTCTGGATCCTGTTGTTGTCGATCGTGGGTCCCTTCGCGGGCCTGCCCGGGGGCCGCGACCTGGTCACCGGTCTGGCGCAGTCCAACCCGCTCCTGATCGCGGTGGCGATCGTGGTCCTCGGGGGGGTGCTGGTGGTGCCCATGGGACGCTGGACGCAGTGGAGCTGGGCGCACGAGCCCAGCGACGTCCTGCAGCCCTAGTCGCGCCCGTCGGGCACGACGAACTGGTACTCGACCACGTCGAGCCAGCGGTTGTGCTTGCGCCCCACCTCGATCTCGGTCCCCACCAGGGTGAAGCCGACCTTCTCGTGCAGACGGATGCTGCCCCCGTTCTCGCCGACGATGCGCGCGATGATCGCGTGATACCCCGAGATCTTGGCGGTGGCGATGAGCTCTCGCATGAGCACTTCGCCGACGCCGCGCCCGCGCGCGCCGCGGTGCACGTAAACGGAGTTCTCGACCGTCGAGGCGTAGGCCGGGCGGGAACGAAAGGGTGAGACGACCGCGAAACCCAGGATTTTCTCGCCGCGCGCCCCCGGTTCGCCCACGTCGTCATCCTCGTTGGTCGCCACGAAGCAGGGGTGCGACGAGCGGTGCGCGCCGATCCACTCCTCCTGTTCGGCGAGTGAGCGCGGGACCAGGTCGAAGGTGTTGGTCGTCTCGAGGACTTCGGGGTTGTAGATGGCCAACAGCGCCGGCGCGTCCGCGATTTCGACCAGTCGAGTCCTCATCGCCTAAAAGGGTAGCCCGTGAGGGTTGGAAAGGAGTACCCGCGGCAGAGTACAATGACCAACCGTGTCAATTTGACACGACCGCCCTCTTAGCTCAGTGGTAGAGCACTTCCATGGTAAGGAAGGGGTCGTCGGTTCAATCCCGACAGAGGGCTCGCCAGGCGGCGTAGCTAAGGTGGTTAGAGCACACGGCTCATAATCGTGGTGTCGCGGGTTCGACTCCCGCCGCCGCTACCAGGCGCAGTACCGCAGTACCGCAGACGCAGTGACGCAGTACCGACGAGGAGAGAGCGAAATGGCGAAGAACGAGAAGCGCGTGCAGGTCACCCTGGCCTGTGAGGAGTGCAAACGGCGTAATTACATCACGATGAAGAACAAGATCAACGACCGTGAGCGCATCGAGATGAAGAAGTACTGCCAATGGGAGCGCAAGCACACCACGCACAAGGAGACCCGCTAGGGGGCATCCCCGCGCGGGGTGGTAGGCTGTTTCTTCCCTACGGGCACCCGCTGGTTTCACGCCGGGTGCGCGCAGAGGGCAGTGGCTCAATTGGTAGAGCACCGGTCTCCAAAACCGGGGGTTGGGGGTTCGAGTCCCTCCTGCCCTGCTCCCGGCAGTTGACGTAGTACCGACGACGTAACGAAAGACGAGAGATGAACCGCGAACAGAAGCGCATCATGCAGCGACAGGGTCAGGTGGGTGCGAACGCATCCGATCGTCGTCGTGCGCAGCGCGCGACGCCGCGCGAGTTCTTCACCCAGGTCCGCGAGGAATTGCGTCAGGTCGCGTGGCCGACGCGACCCGAGACCATCAACTACACGTCCATCGTGGCCTTCGTCCTCATCTTCATGACCCTCTTGATCTTCGGCTTGGGCGCGGGATTCTCGAAGTTCGTCACGTTCCTCTTCCAGAAGTAAAGCGAGATCATGAACGACGCGACGACCCCCACCGAGCACGACGAGAATGACCTCGACGAGACCGAGATCCTCGACGTCACGATCATCGACGAGGACTCCGACGACGAGCCCGTCGCCGAGAGCGCCTTTGACCGCCCCGGCCGTTGGTACATCGTGCACACCTTCGCGGGTCACGAGAAGAAGGTCATCGGCGCGCTCAACAACATCATCAAGAGCCGTGAACTGACCGACCAGATCTACGAGATCTACCTGCCCGAAGAGGACGTGACCGAGTTCAAGTCGGGCAAGAAGGTCACGGTCGCCAAGCGCATGTTCCCCAGTTACTTGCTCATTCGCTGCGAGCCGGACCCCGAGATCTTCTACGTGATCGGCTCCACGCCCGGCGTCACCGGCTTCGTCGGGGCCGAGAAGACCCGGCCCACGGCGCTCACGCGTCGTGAGGTGGACAACATCATCCGACCCCAGGTCGAGGGCGTCGAGGTTCCGGCGGCCAAGCGACGCCTCCCCACGCACGAATTCGAGATCAACGACACCGTGCAGATCAAGAGCGGGCCCTTCGCCACGTTCTCGGGCCACGTGGCCGAGATCAACGAGGACCAACTCAAGGTCAAGGTCCTCGTGGACATCTTCGGTCGCGAGACGCCCGTCGAACTCGATTTCACGCAGATTACGAAGCTCTAGGTCCTAAGGAGACACCATGGCCAAGAAAATTATTGCCGTCGTCAAGATTCAGCTCCAGGCGGGCGGCGCCACGCCCGCCCCACCGGTGGGTACCGCCCTCGGGCCCCACGGTATCCAGACCATGGAGTTCTGCAAGCAGTACAACGCCGCCACCGAGGCGATGAAGGGCACGGTCATCCCGGTCGACATCTCGATCTACGACGACCGTTCCTTCACCTTCGTGCTCAAGACCCCGCCGACGCCGGTGCTCTTGCGCCAGGCCGCCGGCATCGACAAGGGCGCGCACCTGGCCGGCCGCGAGACGGTCGCCACGGTGACCATGGCCCAAATCGAAGAGATCGCCACCACCAAGATCAAGGACCTCAACACCGACGACCTCGAGCAGGCCAAGCTGCAGATTGCCGGCACGGCGCGCTCGATGGGCATCTCGGTCGCGGGCTAGGAGAGAACAATGAAGCACGGAAAGAACTACCAGAACGCGTTGGCCCAGGTCAACCGCGAGGAGTTGATCACGGTCAACGAGGCCCTCGACAAGGTGAAGACCCTCGCCACCGCGAAGTTCGACGAGACCGTCGAGCTCGCCGTGCGCCTCGGGGTCGACCCGCGCAAGGCGGAGCAGATCGTGCGCGGAACCCTCTCGCTGCCCGCGGGCACCGGTAAGACCAACCGCATCGCGGTGTTCGCCTCGGGCGAGAACGCCCAAGCGGCGCGCGACGCCGGCGCGGACTTCGTGGGAGCCGACGACCTGGTCGCGCGGGTGGCCGGCGGATTCTTGGACTTCGACATCGCCATCGCGACCCCCGACCTCATGGGCCAGGTGGGTGGCCTGGGCCGCGTGCTCGGACCGCGCGGACTCATGCCGAACCCCAAGACCGGCACCGTCACCATGGACGTGGCCAAGGCGGTCGCCGAATTCAAGGGGGGACGCGTCGAATACCGCACCGACAAGATCGGCAACGTCCAGTTGCGCGTCGGCAAGGTGAGCTTCTCGCGCGAGGACCTGGCCAAGAACGTGCACGCCGTCATCGACGAACTGGTGCGCGTCAAGCCCGCCAGTGCCAAGGGGCGCTACCTCCTCTCGATCACGGTCTCGTCGACCATGGGCGTCGGGGTGAAGATCGATCCGACGCACACCCGCGACCTCGACGAGGTCCTGGCCCCGGCCTGAGCCGCTTTTGACGGGCGCGACCCCGCGTCACTACGATGTACCGACGCACGAAAGTGCCATAGTTTGAAATACGCCGAAGACATCCGGTGTGGGGGGACCCACTTAAGTGGCCGCGAGGCCAGCCTGACGAGGAATTCGAGCTCACCGCAGGGTGTCTCGTTTGCTGCGATGTCCGAGGCCCGTACCGGGCGGCATCCGGTGAAGGAGTTCACATGAGCAAGATTCGCCCCGCGAAGGTCGCCACCGTCGACGAACTCAAGGCCAAGGTCGATGCGACGTCGTCGGTGCTCGTCACCGAATACCGCGGACTCACCGTGGCCGAGATCTCCAAGATCCGTCGGCAGCTGCGCACCCTGGGCGCCGACTACAAGGTGTTCAAGAACACGCTGGTTCGTCGGGCGGTCGCGGGGACCAGCGTCGAGCCGATGACCCCGTTCCTCGAGGGACCCACCGCCATTGCCTTCGTCGACGGCGACATCTCGGCGGTCGCCAAGGCGTTGCGCGACCTGGCCAAGGGGTCGCCCAAGCTGGTCCTCAAGGGGGGCGTGCTCGACGGCAAGGCCCTCAGCCCCAAGGACATCGGGGCCCTCGCCGACCTGCCGAGCCGTGACGTGCTGCTGGCGCAGATCGCCGGCGCGTTGGCCTCGCCCCTGCGCACCATGGCCGGCCTCTTGAAGGCCGTGCCCCAAAACTTCGCCTACGGCCTCTCGGCCCTGCTCGACTCCCAGGGTGGCCCCGTGGCCACGCCGGCCGCCGACACCGCCGAGCCGGCCGCCGAGACTCCGGCCGGGGTCGAGGAAGCTGTGTCCACAGCGAGCGACGACGCCGCGACACCCGTCGCGGAGGTCGAGGCGGAGGTCGAGGTCCCCGTGACCGACACCGACGCGGACTCCGAGGCGCCCGAGGGCGTCGCGAGCGAACCGGCCGAATAACCCACCATCGCAGTAACGAAACGAAGAAAAGAAAGGAATCACCATGGCTGGAACATTGACCAAGGAGCAGATTCTCGACGGCATTGCTGAGCTGTCGGTGATCGAGCTCAGCGAGCTCCTCAAGGAGTTCGAGGAGAAGTTTGGCGTGACCGCGGCGGCCCCGGTGGCCGTGGCGGCCCCCGCGGCGGCCGGCGGCGGCGCCGACGTCGAAGCGGCGGAGGAGAAGAGCGACTTTGACGTCATCTTGACCAGTGGCGGCGAGAAGAAGATCGCCGTCATCAAGGAAGTCCGCGCCCTGACCAACCTCGGGCTGAAGGAAGCCAAGGACCTCGTCGACGGTGCCCCCAAGCCCGTGCTCGAGAAGGTCTCCAAGGCCGACGCCGACAAGGCCAAGGCCGCCCTCGAGGCCGCCGGCGCCACCGTCGAACTCAAGTAATCACTGCGGTTTGCACGGGCCCCGACCGGTTCGCCGGTCGGGGCCTCGTCCACCGTGGCGCCGGGTGCTTGACGGCGGTGAAGAATTTGCCTAGGGTGAGCGAAGCCTCCGTGGCCGCGCCCGTCATCACGGGCGTCACTTGCGTATGCTCGCCCTAGAGTAGTAGTGTCGAAAGACCGTGTCCCTGCGCTCTATTTTGTCATCCCCTGACGAGGTTTTCGCACTAGAGGCGCGTAATCAATGCAGTAGCCACCCACTTACACGGAGGATAGACCGTTGACGTCTCGGTCCACTAGCCCCGAACGCTTTAATTTCTCGGCCCTGGGTGAAGCTCACCCCCTGCCCAATCTCCTGGAGATCCAGCGCGACAGTTTCGACCTGTTCATGAAGCAGGGACTGCGCGAGGCCTTCGAAGCCCTGTCGCCCATCTCGGATTTCACGGGTCGCCTGTCGCTCGAACTCGAGTTCGACCCCGACGACCCGGACCTCAAGAGTCCGCCGAAATTCACCGTCGAGGAGTGCCGCCAGCGCGCGACCACCTTCTCCCAGCCCATCTTCGTGCGCGCGCGCTTCCTGAACTCCGAAACCGGTGAGATCAAGGAACAGACCGTCTTCATGGGCGACTTCCCGATCATGACCGAACAGGGCACCTTCATCATCAACGGCACCGAGCGCGTCGTGGTCAGTCAACTCGTGCGGTCGCCCGGCGTGTTGTTCCAGCCCGGCAAGGACGAGAAGGTCGCCTTCGAGGGCACGATCCACCCCAGCCGCGGCGAGTGGCTCCAGGTCGACCTCGAGGAGAAGAAGAACAAGGCGGCCAACGCCGGCGCGCGCATCGCGCGCAAGCGCCGCATCTCGATCTTCACGCTGCTGCGCGCCCTGGACACCTCCA
>JAKCEC010000010.1 GCA_021841725.1 Actinomycetes bacterium
TTTATCTTGACCCCGTTGAGTAGAAAGCCACCCATCAAATCACGGTCGAGTTCTAACGCCGTCGGGCCGACGGGGACGCTGAACGACGCGGCCGTGAAGCTCACCTTGCCGGCCCCGACCCCGGTTGACGACGAGCCGATGCTGATACTCGACGACATCGGCATGTCGAAGGAATAGAGATTCTCGGTGAAGGTGGAAAATGTGGAGGAGGGATTACTGGTGGTGAACGTCAACGTCCCGACGACGTTGCTCTCGGGGACTGACGACGGCGCGGCGGGTCCCGCCGGTCCGGCGACACCGGTGGCACCCCGCGGTCCGGTCGGTCCGGCGACACCCCGCAATCCCGTCGGTCCGGCGACACCGGTGGCACCCCGCGGTCCGGTCGGTCCGGTGACGTTCCATTGCACCGGCGTCTCGTCGGGGTGACACGCCGTCGCGCTCGCGACCAACCGTAACCCGCCCGCCGCGTTCTCACACGCGGTTAACGTCGTCGTGGTCGTCGACGCGAAGGCGAGGGTGACCGTGGCCACCGCGCCGGCGACGACGGCGACCGCAATCCCGGTGACGGCCACCGTGCGTGAGGCTACGCCTCGAAAGATCTTAATTTCCCTCATTCGCCCCCCCTTTTTCTGGTGACCATTTTAGGCACGCTGCGCCGGAGCGTCAACCGGGTCGCGGGACCGGGGGTTGCGAATGAGGGTGACGGTCGTCGTTCACCCGACCGTTCTCGTCGCGTGGTCCGCGACGTGCTACATTGCGCCTTGTAGTGAACGGGAGCTCGGACGTACCGGGCTGAGAGGGTGGCTGGCCAATGGGCCGTGGTGCCACCGACCGTAGGAACTTGTCCGGGTAATGCCGGCGTAAGGAGGAAGTCATGGACACCGCACCAGTGTCGCAACCGTTCGTCATCGTCACCGATGACCCCCACGCGGAGGTGGCGCGCACGCTCAACGAGCCCGTGCCCCAGGTGCTGGGGCTGTGGGATCAGTTCGGTCTCTGGGGCAACCTCGGGGTGAGTCTGCTCGGTTTCACGGGGGCCATCTTCGTCCTGCAACCCAACGGGACCGGCACCCCCGAACTCTCGCTCCTGGCCGCGCTCAGCGCCATCGTGCTGGGCACGGTGCTGGGTACCGCGGTGGTGGCGGCGACGGGGGCCGCCGGCACGATCACCGGCGCGCCCGCCATGGTCCTGCTGCGCAGCCTCTTCGGAACCCGGTGGTCGTACTTACCCACCGTCCTCAACGTGCTGCAGTGCCTGGGCTGGGGAATCTTCGAGTTGGTCACTATCGCCACCGCGGCGCACACCGTCGTCCCGGCGGGACCGCGCTGGAGCTACATCATCATCGCCGGGGTCATCACGGGTCTCTTGACCCTGCGGCCCCTCGGCGCGATTCGGACGCTGCGACGATACGCGACGCCCGCCGTGGTGGTCATCTTGGGGTACCTGTTCGTCGAGCTGCTCACGCACCCGATGCCGGGCCTCACCCACGGGGCGTGGACGGGGTACTGGGCGGCGACCGACACCGTCGTCGCCGTCGCGGTCTCCTTCGCCCCCCTGGCCGCCGACTACACCCGGCACGCGCGGTCGCCGCGCACGTCGTTCTGGGGGGCGATGGTGGGCTACAGCGCCACCCAGATCCTCTGCTACGTCATCGGCCTCATCTCCCTGGTCACCGTCGCGCGCAATCCCTCAGACATCTACGGCGCCTTCATCGCGGTACCCCTCGGGTCGCTGTGCTTCGCGGTGCTCGTGGCGCGTGAACTGGACCAGTCCTTCGCCAACGTGTACTCGACGGCGGTGTCCCTGCAGAACTTTCGGCCGTCGTGGGATCGCCGGGTGCTAGCCGTCGCCATCGCGTCACTGGCGACCGTCCTCGCGTTGTGGATCAACATCGCCGACTACGAGAACTTCCTGGTGCTCCTGGGCTCGGTGTTCGTCCCGATGTCCGCGGTGTTCATCGTGGACTTCTACCTGCTGTCGCGCGGGGTGTGGGATCCGTCGGTGCACGGGCGACGTCGCCTCGCGTCGTTCATCCCCTGGGGCCTTGGATTCGTGGCCTACCAGCTCATCAATCCGGGCTACATCTCGTGGTGGGTCCGACTCTGGGGTGACGTCGCCTCGTCCATCGGCTTTCGCGCCCCGAGTTGGATGTCGGCGTCGATTACCTCGTTCCTCGTCGCGGGCCTGGCCAGTGTGGCCGGCGGCGCCCTCACCTCGTGGGCGCGTCGTCGTCGGTCGACGGGGGAGTCGGCGCGCCCGGACGCGTGAACCGTCGTCCGCCGCCCCCCGCGCGCGACGCGCATCGGGTGCACGGCATGGCCAACGACGAGGTCGCGCCGGACTGGCCCGCGCTGAGTGACGAGGAGGCGGCGAGCGTGATCTCGCGGGTGCGCGACGGCGAAGGCCTGGGTGACGGCGCCGACTCGTGCGTCGTGTGGTCGAGTCCGCGACCGATGTCGGCCGCCGCACTGGTGAGGACCGCGCGCGGTGAGGTCTTCGTCAAGCGTCACCACCGACGGGTGCGCGGTCCCGCACGATTGCGGGTGGAACACGATTTCGCCCGTCACCTGCGTGACCGGGGCCAGCCCGTTGCGCGCGTCGTGCGCTTCGCCGACGGCGACACGGTGTTTCGTCGGGGCGAGTTCGTGTACGAGGTCCACGAGAAGGTGACCGGGGTGGACCTCTACCGTGAGGCGCCCTCGTGGTACCCCTTCGCCTCCGTCGCCCACGCGCACGCGGCGGGTGAGGCGCTGGCACGATTTCATGGAGCGGCGCGTGATTTTCGCGCCCCCGCGACGCCGCCCGGGGTGCTGATGACCTCCACCGACGTGGTCGCCTCGAGGGACCCCGTTCTCGCCCTGGAGGACCTCGTGACCCACCGACGCGCCCTCGCCCGGGCGCTGGCGTCGCGGGCGTTCGCCGACGAGGTCGCGCAGTTGCTCAGCGCACCCCTGCGCGCGGCGGCGCCCCTCGTGGCCCGTCTCGAGACCCAGTGGGGCCACGGGGACTGGCACCCGTCGAACCTCACCTGGTCCGCGCCGGACGACCCGGCGCGCGTCGTGGGTGTCGTGGACTTAGGCCTGGCCAATCGCACCAACGTGGTCCACGACCTCGCCGTCGCGCTCGAGCGCAGCACCATCGATTGGCTGGACCTCGAGGGACGCGGCGAGGTGCGCGCGGACCTCGCGGCGACCGACGCCTTTCTCGACGGGTACGAGGCGCAGCGCCCCCTCCACCCCGGCGAGCGACGGGCGCTCTGCGCCGTCGTCGTGGTGTCCCACCTGGAGTTCGCCCTCTCGGAGGTCGAGTACTTCGCGGACGTGGTGCGTTCGACGGCGAACACTCACCTCGCCTACGACGGCTACCTGATGGGTCACGTCCGCTGGTTCGCCGGGTCTCGTGGCGACGAATTCATCGCGCACCTGCGGCGTCGGTGGGACTGAGAACTGAGCTGGTCATCGCCTCGCGGAGTTATCGCGCACTCCGTTATCCGATGGCGCTCGACGGACGCACCCCGGCCCGGGGCCCGAGGTGATACGGGGCGACCGGTGTGACCTGGCTCCTCGGTGGTCGACGAACACGAAGGGGCCGGAGTCGCGCGGCGGTCGCGCGCGCATCGTGGCCTCTGCGTCCGGGCGTGACGGGCGTGAAGAACGCCGCGGAGGTCGGGTGGCCCGTGAGCCGCCCGGACAGGGTTCGACGACGTCGCCCCGCTCCTCGAGTGAACGGACAGCAGTGGCGTCAACACCACCCCCCGGTGTACTCGTGTACCGGGCGCGTCACCGCCGAGGTTCGTCGCGGTGGGCGCCGTGTCGCCGTGTCGCTTCGAATGGTACGAGCCGCTCGCGAGGGCGCATCGCGGGCACCACCGACGCCCCGCGTAGAGGCGCGGGGCGTCGGTGGTGCCGGTGCTCACCCGAGTGAGGACTAGAAGTGGTAATACTCCGGCATGAAGTTGGTCAAGGAATTCGGGGTGAAGCCCGCACCGTCGGACGCCTTCAACGTCTTGATGACCTCCCCGATGCCACTGCCGGCGTAGCCGATGGTGCCGTTGGGCTGGAAGAGGACGGGGAGCTGTTGCGCCGTGATCTGGGAGTATTCGGCGAGCGTGGCGGTACCGAAGGTGGTGCGCTTCACCGCCGCCGTCAGCGCCGGATTGCTGTAGGCGCCGATGTTGAAGCTGGCGCCGGGTACGAAGAGCGACTCGCCCGAGGGGTAGTAATCCGGGGCGAAGATCCATCCGGCCCCCCAGAGGCAGACGCTCCACGACGACGAACTGCTGACGCAGTCGCCGACCACCTCGTTGAAGGGCTTGGCGTTCTCCGTTGCGTCGATGCCCAGCGAGCGCCATTCGGACACCTCGGTGTCGACTTGTGTCTGCAGCGAGGGGATGCCACTGCCGTAGAGCACGGTGATCGCCAACACGTCCCCTCGGCCAATGCCCGCCCCGCACTCAGTGGCGGCGGTACCGGCCGCCTCACAGGTGAGTTGGCCACCGACGACGCGCCAGCCGTGATGACGCAGGAGGGTGGCCGCCGCGGTCGGGTCGTACGGGTAGGGGTTGCGGGTCGACACCGGACCCGAGATCGCGACCGGCGTCACGGGTGGGAGCGGGGTGGTTTGCGGGTAGCCGTAGCCCTTGAGGATCTTCCTGATCATCAGCGGCTGGTCGACGGTCATCTGTAGCGCCTGACGTACGTAGAGCTGGTCGAGGAATTTCGACTGAGGGTTCAGGGGATTGAAGTTGTAGGGCGCGTAGTCCACGGACCACGGTGCCCCCACCTCCAGATTGAAGTTGTTCGCAATCGGTGACCAGTTGGCGCCGGGCTGGGTCGGGGTTCCCAATTGGGTGACGCTGCTGGGATCGATGTACCCGAGGTCCACCTTGCCCGCGCGTAGCGCGATCTGCTCGGCCGAGGTCGTGGTGAAGGGCAGTTCGACGACCGAACTCACCTGCGCCTTCTGGGGACCCGAGTACGCCGGGTTCGCTACGAAGGTCACGTTGCCCAGGTTGTCGAAGTGCCGCAACGTCCAGGGACCACTGACGCCCGACTGCCACAGGGTGTCGGTGTACGTCGATTCCATGGATGCCTGAGCCGTCAAGTAGGTGTAGACGGCCTTGCAGGCAGCGTCGGTGGTGGCCGCGCCGTACGCGCCACTCGCGCAGGTGGACGGTCGGCCCGGGGCGCTGACGTCCCAGACGTTGGCCATCGGCGTGATCTCCGAGAGGTAGTTGTACAGGATCCACTTCGGGTTGACGCTCGTGGTGAAGTGCAGGGTCACGGCGTCACCGGATCCCTGGGCGCTCGCCAACTGGTCGGGGATTCCGTAGCCCTTGTTGTAGCCGCAGTAGTCCGTCGGCACCGAGTGGTACATGTTCAAGAAGAACATCACCGATTGTGCGTTGATGCTCTGGCCGTCGGCGAACTTCCAGCCCTTCGTACGGATGGTGATGGTGCGGTCGCCGTTACTCATGACCGGCGGAGCGGCGAGTGAGAGGGCGGGGGTGTAGGTGGCGTTGGCTCCGAAGCCGAACCAGTACAGCGGTCGATACATCTCGAACTGGAAGGCGTTGATGGTCGCCACCGAGAAGTTCGTGCACGACATATAGGGGAAGATGTAGTTCGGCGCCGCTCCCGGCCCCTCGGCGAAGGTGAGCACGTGGCTCGTCGGCGAGGGACGGCTGCGCGCGGAACTCGCCAGGCCGATGGCCCCGCCGCCGATTGCGACGATCAGTACCGCCGCGAGGCCAATCTTGAGTTTGGTATTCATGAGGTCCCACTTCCCATTCCACGTGTGTGGTTGATGGCGATGCGCCGGCTCGATGCCGTCACTATCGACCGTAACGAGGCCGAAGCGCTCGTCAGTCGGTTCTCGTGACGATGGTGTGACGATGGGAAGAAGGTATCTTCATCTTCCGACGAACTCACGATGTGCGCCGACATTATGGTCCGAACCTCATCAACGTCACAGGAAATTCTCCGGTGACGAGTCCGCTCGCGTCGGGCGATGGCGTGCCCGTCGCGCACGAGATGTCGGGCCTCGCCGATCGCACTCGGTCGATAGTCCTCGTCGTCGAGTCCGCGGAAGGGGTCGGATCCCCACCACCTCAACGACGTCTGCCCACGACGGTGGACGAGGGTCGTCGCGTGAGGGCTGCCCTTCACGACGGGGTGCGGCTCGGATCGCCTACCTGCGAATAGCGGGCACGCGCGGCACGCGCGCGGGCGAATTCGCGGCACCCGACCGCGCCGACATCAGTTCCTTGACCTGCGGGGCGGGTCCCGCGTTCGAAGGAACCCGTGGCGGAGGAGGTGGGATTTGAACCCACGGAAGGTTTCCCTTCACACGATTTCCAATCGTGCCGATTCGGCCGCTCTCGCACTCCTCCAAGAATCCACGCCGTGACGCGAATTTGAACACCGGCTTGCAAGGCTACCCGAGTCGGGCGGGGTGCGGTTCCGGTAGCCTGAGATGGTCGAGGTCCCCAGCGGTGATCGGGTCCCGTGCGACGGCCGTTCGTGAACCGAGTCAGGGGTGGAAGCCAGCAGCTCTCAGCGGATTGCGCCGGGTGCCACGGTCAGCCTGGTCGCCGCTGTGGACTTCGGCGCTGACACCCCACCGTTAGCATTGGCGCATGGCCACTCCCGCTTCTCTCGCCGCGTCCACCGACGGGGTGACCTCGCTCTATCGCCGCTTCCGTCCCGGCCGCTTCGCTGAACTTCGCGGTCAAGACCACGTGGTGCGCGCCCTGCAGGGGGCCGTGGCGCGCGAACGGATTAGCCACGCCTACCTCTTCTCGGGACCGCGCGGCACCGGAAAGACCACGACGGCGCGCATCCTGGCCAAGGCGTTGAATTGTGAGAGTCCCGTCGACGGTGACGCCTGCAACCAGTGCGCGAGTTGCGTGGCGATCACGCGAGGGTCCTCGCTGGACGTCACCGAACTCGACGCCGCGTCCAACAATGGGGTCGACGACATCCGTGAGATCACCGCGGGCGCCTGGCACGGGACGCCCGGGCGCTGGAAGATCTACATCTTCGACGAGGTGCACCAACTCTCCAAGCCGGCGTCCGCCGCGTTATTGAAGACGCTCGAGGAGCCACCGCCCCACGTCATCTTCGTCCTCGCCACCACCGATCCCCACAAGGTCCTCCCGACGATTCGCTCGCGAACCCAGCACCTCGAATTTCGGTTGCTCGGGGGCGACACGTTAAAGACGTTGCTCGACGACGTACGCGGGGCCGCCGGGTTGGCGGTCGACGAGGCCACGATCGAGACGGCGGTGCGCCTCGGCCGAGGCTCGGCGCGCGACGCACTCAGCGCCCTCGACCAGTTACTGGCCACCGGTGCGGGCGACGCGACGCAACCGGACTTCGACGGTCTGTTTCGCGCCATCCTCGGCGAGGACGCCGTGGGGGCGATCTCTACGTTGGCCCTCCTGGCGCGCGACGGGTGGGACCCCGAACAACTGGCCGAGACTTTCGCCGCCGAGGTACGTCAGGCGTTCTTGTTGCAGGTGGCCCCCGACGTCGCCGACGCGGTGGACGCGGACCGTGAACGGCTGCGTGACTGGGGCGATTCCCTCGGACTCGCCCGCACGGTGCGGATCCTCGAGACGATGGGGCGCGCCCTGCGCGAGATGAAGAGCGCTCCGGTGAAGATCGTGGTGCTCGAGGTCGCGATGGTGCGCCTCGTGAAGCCCGAATTGGATTCGTCCCTCGACGCGCTGGCCGAACGCGTCACCAAACTCGAACGACTCGACCGCTCGGTGGCCCCGCCGCCCGCTCCCGCCGCCGCCCTGCGGCGCCCGATCGGCGCGGTCACGACGTCGGCGGCGGAGGAGGTGCCCGTCGCGGCCGACGAGGAGTCGACCGAGACCCGGGCGAGCGCACCGGAGCCCGCCGCGAGCGCACCGGAGCCCGCCGCGAGCGCACCGGTGCCGAGTTCGGTCGCGGGTGAGGGGCTCGGACTCGAGGAGATGCGACGCCGCTTCGCTGAGCGAGTCGTCCCGCGCACCTCGCGCGGCGCCCAATTGGTCTTGCGGGCGGCGCACGTCGTGGCCTTCGACGGCACGCGTCTCACCTTGGCCGTGGCCAGCGAGGAGATCCGCCTCAATACCGACCAGATCGCTCAGGGTCTCAAGGGGGCGCTCGACCACGAGTTCCGCACGCCCCTCAGTGTTCACTGGGTGGTGGACCCGACGCTACACACCACGAAGTCCCCGGCGCCGTCTCGACCAAGTCGCGCGCGCTCCGTGGACCCGGCGCCCGACTTCGACGAGGGCGGCGCCGACGACGATCAGGGCACCATCGTGTCGTCGGTGGCCGAACACCTCATCACCGAGATGTTTCCGGGCGCGGAGGGGATATCGTGAACTACCCGCCCTCGTTGCAGGCGGTGGTCGACGAGTTGGGTCGGTTCCCGGGTGTCGGTCCCAAATCAGCCCAACGCATCGCGTTCTGGCTGATGCGTCAGCCCGCCGAGGACGTACGTCGGCTCAGCCGGTCGATGGACGACATGAAGGAAAACCTGTCCTTTTGCGAACGGTGTTGTAACTTCGCCGAGGTCGGCGGGCTGTGTCCGATCTGCGCCGACGAACGGCGCGACCCCAGCGTCATCTGCGTCGTGGAGAGCCCGCCCGACGTGGTCGCGGTGGAGCGGAGTCGAGCCTTTCAGGGCACCTACCACGTGCTGCACGGCCTGCTCAGCCCACTCGAGGGCGTCACCCCGGATCGTCTGCGCATCCAGGAACTCGTCGTGCGTCTGCGGGGCCCGGTGCGAGAGGTCATCCTCTGCTTCAACGCGAACCTCGAGGGTGACGCCACCGCCATGTACTTGGGGCGTCTCCTCCACGCGCCCGGCCTCGTCGTGTCCCAACCGGCCAACGGATTACCCGTCGGCGGTGACTTGGAGTTCGCGGACGACTTGACCCTGTCGCGGGCCATCACCGGGCGCCGCGTCCTCGCCGATTAGGCGAAGCGCACGACGCAGGCGAGGCCGGCGACGATGCAGTAGATCCCGAAGGGGTTGAGGGTGCGCGTGGTGAACCAGCGCGTCAAGAAGCGCACCGCGACGTAGGCCGCGACCCCGGCGAAGAGCGCTCCCACCAGGGTCTGGGTCCGGACACCGTGTCCGAGGGGCCCCAGGAGTTTGGGTAATTTGTAGAGTCCGGCGAGCAAGATGACCGGGGTCGCGAGCAGGAACGAGAAGTTGGCGGCGTCCTCGTGGTCGAGTCCGCGGGTCAAGCCCGCCACCATCGTGGCGCCACTGCGCGAGATGCCCGCGAGGAGGGCGAGGATCTGCGCCGAGCCGATGGCGATGGCGTGGCGACCGCTCAGCGTCGCCATCTTCTCGTAGCGCGCGTGACGTCCGCGGCCGCTGCGCAGGCGTTCCCCGACCAGCAGCAAGACGCCGTTGGCCGTGAGGAAGATGGCGGCGGCGAGGGGCTTGGCGAAGAGTTCGCGCAGGGGCTTCTCCAGGAGGACGCCGGCGACGCCCACCGGGATGGAACCCAGCGCGAGGAGAAAGAGCAGTCGGTAGTCGCCGTCCATCGTCGGGGTGGAGAGTCGCCACAGGGACGACAGCCCGTCGCGCCGCGAGGCCGCGAGTTGGCGGAGCAGACCGCGGAACAATTTGATCCACGTCGCGCGATAGAAGACGACGAGTCCGAGGGCGGTACCCACGTGCAATCCGACCAGGAAGACCAGGAAGAACGATTCGGCTTGGGACTGACTCGAGACCAGGTTGTGCCAGCCCAGGAGTCCCGGTAACAAAACCCCGTGACCCAGACTCGATACCGGAAACAATTCGGTGATCCCCTGCACGAGACCCATCACGATGGCTTGAAGGTAGGTCAGCGAGGCGAGCACCCCCCCACGCTAAACCACCGGACCCGCGAGAACCGAGGACGGTGCCAAACTGAGGACGTGCGTTACCTGACCATCGTTCGACACGCCAAGGCCACCGCCGCCGCGCCGGGCGCCCGTGACGACGAGCGACCCTTGAGTGGGCGGGGTCGCCGACAATGCGAGGAACTACGCGCGTGGGCGACCGACGCCGCGGGGCTCGCGCCCTACGGTCCGGTCACCGCCCTCGTGTCCTCGGCGCAGCGCACGCGCGAGACATTCCGTCGGGCTTTCGAGGGGACCCCTTTCGTGAGCGCCGTCGTCTACAGCGACTTGATCTACAACGGCCGTCGCGACGTGACGGCCGAGGACGTGCTCATCGACCTCGCCGGCGTCGATCCGGTGACGACGTCGTTGTTGGTGGTCGCCCACAACCCCACCGTGCACGAGCTCGTGGCGAGTCTGGCGGCCACGCCCGCGTCGCTCGTGCTCGACCGGGGGTTTCCGGTGGGGGCGGCGGTCGTGCTCGCCCTCCGCGACGATCAGCCCGTCGGGCTGGCGCGCTACCCGGTGGTGGCCGAGTTCGTCCCCGACGGTCGCCTCTAGAGCGAACGAAGGATGGCGGCGTCGCCCTGACCGCCCCCGCCACACAGGGCGACGGCGGCGATCCCGCCACCGCGTCGACGCAGTTCGACGAGCGCGGTGAGGGCGAGACGGGTACCCGACATGCCGATGGGGTGGCCCAGCGCGATGGCGCCCCCGTTGACGTTGACCCGGTTCTCGTCGACGCCGAGGGCGTCCGTCGACGCGAGCGCGACCGCCGCGAAGGCCTCGTTGATCTCAATCACCTCGAGGTCGCTCACGCGGACGTCCGCGCGCTCGGCCGCTTGGGTGATCGCGTGCGCCGGCTGCAGGAGCAGGGAAGTGTCGGGGCCGGCCACCTGCCCGTACCCCAGAATCTCGCCGAGGGGCTCGAGACCGAGCGCGGCGGCTCGTTCGGCCGACATGACCAACACGGCGCCGGCGCCGTCGGAGATCTGCGACGCGTTACCCGCGGTGATGGTGCCGTCGGATTCGAAGGCCCCGCGCAAGCGCGCGAGTGATTCCGCGGACGTGTCGCGACGAATGCCCTCGTCGACCTCCACGCGTCGGTCCTCACCCTGGCGCTGGGGTACCCCCACCGCCGTGATCTCGCGCGCGAAGTAACCGGCGTCGCTCGCCGCGGCGGCTAGGAAGTGCGAACGCGCGGCGAACTCGTCTTGGCGCGCGCGCGAGATCCGCCCGGAATTGTGACGCTCGGTGGCCAGACCCATCGCGCAGTGATCGAAGGCGCAGGTCAGCCCGTCGTGCATCATCGAGTCGACCACTGTGTGGTCGCCCGCGCGGTATCCCGCGCGTGCACCCGGGAGCACGTAGGGGGCGTTGGTCATCGACTCCATGCCCCCCGCGACCACGATCTCGGCGTCACCGGCTCGCACCATGAGGTCGGCCAGGTGGATCGTGTTGAGACCCGAGAGGCATACCTTGTTGACGGTCGTGGCGGGCACGCTCATCGGGACCCCTCCCGCGACGGCGGCCTGGCGCGCCGTGATCTGACCCTGGCCCGCCTGCAAGACCTGTCCCATCAGGACCGCGTCGATACTGGCCGCGTCCACGCGCGTCTGGGCGAGGAGGGCGGCGATGACGACCCCGCCGAGGTCACTGGCGCGTAACGGGGCGAAGGCGCCCGAAAACTTGCCGATTGGCGTGCGAAGTCCGGCCACGATAACGCTGCGCGTCATTGTCATTCCTCCCGTTTGCTCTCGTACTGACCCTAGACCGGTCAGCGCGCGGATGAAAAGAATAGTGCCACGGCCAGACCGAGCAGACCGAGCGCGGAGATCGCGGTCAGGGCGCGGCGCACCCCCGGGCGCGCCAGGGTCCGCTGCGCGCCGTGCACCGTCGTCACCAGGGCCGTGTACCAACCGAGGGAGACGAGCGCCTGGACGAGGGCGAGCAGGACGATGCCCGGACCCAACGCGAACGTGCGGGGCACGAATTGGGGGATGAAGGCCACGGCGAAGACGGCCGCCTTGACGTTGGTCAGATTGGTGATCAGTCCGAGCCGGTACGCGGGGAGGGTCCGGGTGGCGGCGCCCCCCGCATCGTCGAAGGCCCCGGTGGCGTGCCGCAGCGTCACCAGGGTGGCCAGTGACAGGTAGCTGAGGTAGGCGACGCCGGCGAACTTGAGGACGTCGTAGGCGACGCGCGAGTGCGCGAACACCTGGCTGAGGCCCACGGCCGCGCCCAGCCCCCAGAGGATGAGACCCGACGCGTTACCCACCACCGAGGCCATGGCGCAGCGCCGTCCACCCAGGAGACTTTGGCGCAGCACCATGGCCACGCCCTGTCCGGGGACCATGGCCAGCACCAGGGCGGTGAGGGCGAAGGCCGGTAGGATGCGAACCAATGACATCGGACCATGCTACGAGCCCCTCGCCCCGGCGGGGGGTTCGCGCCGTGAACACCGGAGGTGGTGGTGGACTCTCTGCTCACTGATATCGACCACGTGGCCATCGCCGTCCACGACCTCGACGCGGCGATCGATTGGTACGCCCGCTCACTGGGCGCGACGGTGGTGCATCGCGAGGACGTGGACCGCGACGGCGTGCGCGAAGCGCTGATCCAGGTCGGCGATTCGTTCATTCAACTCCTGACGCCCACGCGCGAGGATTCGCCGGTGGCGGCGTTCCTCGAGCGACGCGGGGAGGGCCTGCACCACGTGGGATATCGGGTGAGGGACTGCGCGCTCGCCCTGTCGTCGTTGCGCGCCCGGGGAGACCGGGTGATCGACGAGGTGCCGCGGCCCGGTTCACGAGGGACGACCATCGCGTTCGTGCACCCCCGCGCCAGTTTCGGTACCCTGATCGAACTGGTGCAGGAGTCCGCGGGTCCGCCCGACGCCGAGTAGCCCGGCCCCGCGGCGCGCGGGGAGAGACCTCGGTAGCCTGGTGCACTATGGAGAACTCAATGGCGCACCGTCTGGCCGAACTCGACGCCCGCAAGGCCGAGGCGCGAATCGCGGGCGGTGAGCGCGCAATCGAACGACACAAGGCCAAGGGGCGCATGACGGCGCGCGAACGCGTCGAGTACCTGCTCGACGACGGCACCTTCCAGGAGCTCGACATGCTGACCCGTCACCACGCCTCGGGCGTCGGTCTCGACGACGCGCGGCCCTACACCGACGGCGTCATCACCGGGTACGGCCAGATCGACGGTCGACAGGTGTGCGTCTACTCCCAGGACTTCACGGTCTACGGCGGCGCGCTGGGCGAGGCCCACGGGGAGAAGATCCATAAGATCATGGACCTCGCGACGTCGATGGGTCTGCCCATCATCGGACTCAACGACGGGGCCGGCGCGCGCATCCAAGAGGGGGTGGCGGGACTCAACGCCTACGGCGGCATCTTTTATCGCAACGTACGCGCCTCGGGGGTCGTCCCGCAGATCTCGGTCATCCTCGGGGCCTGCGCCGGGGGGGCGGTCTATTCGCCGGCCATCACCGACTTCACCATCATGGTCAAGGACTCGAGTCACATGTTCATCACCGGGCCCGACGTCGTCAAGGCGGTGACCGGCGAGAGCGTCACCCTCGAGGAATTGGGGGGCGCGCTGACGCACGCCACCAAGTCGGGCGTCGCCGGGTTCGTCTTCCCCGACGAGCAGACGGCGCTCGACGAGGTCCGCTACCTCTTGTCGTTCCTACCGTCGAACAACCTGGAGGAGGCGCCGCGCCTGCCCAGCGCCGATCCGGTGACCCGACTCTGCCCGGAGTTGCGCGAGATCCTGCCGAGTTCGCCCAATCAGCCCTACGACATGAAGAAGGTCATCGCGGCGGTGGTCGACGACGGAGACTTCACCGAGGTCCACGCGGCCTTCGCCGCGCAGATCACGTGCGGTTTCGCGCGTATCGACGGCTACGCCGTGGGCATCGTGGCCAACCAACCCCAGGTGCTGGCGGGGGTGCTCGACATCGATTCGAGCGAGAAGGCCGCGCGTTTCGTGCGCACCTGTGACGCCTTCAATATCCCCCTCGTCACCTTCGTCGACGTCCCCGGTTTCCTGCCGGGGGTGAGTGAGGAGTACGACGGCATCATCCGTCGCGGGGCCAAACTGCTCTACGCCTTTTGCGAGGCGACGGTGCCCCGGGTGTCGGTCATCACCCGCAAGGCCTACGGCGGTGCGTACGTCGTGATGAACTCCAAGGGCATCGGCGCGGACTTCGCCTTCGCCTGGCCCTCGGCGGAACTGGCGGTCATGGGGTCGGCCGGGGCGGTCGAGATCGTGCATCGGCGCGAGCTGGCCGACGCCGCGGATCCCGACGCCACGCGGCGTCAGTTGGTCGCCGAGTACGAGGAGCGGTTCTCGTCGCCCTTCATCGCCGCGGAGCGCGGCTTCATCGACGACGTGATCGATCCCGCGGACACCCGCGCGGTCATCGCGCGCTCCCTGCACCTACTTCGTTCCAAGCGCGAGGACCTGCCCCAGCGCAAGCACGGGAACATTCCGCTGTGATTCGACTGGCGTCGTCGACGAACCCGCTGTCGCCCGAGGAGGAGGTGGCGCTGATTGCCGTGGTCGAGGCGTTGACAGCGCCCTCACGGGTGGTCGCCGCGGCCACGCCCGACGTGACCCCCGCGTGGCGCTTCTCGGGCCGTTCGTTCGGCCCCGGGCGTCGCCGCGCGCGATGACGTCGCGCGCGGCGGGCTCCCTCACGGCGCCGGTGACGTTCGCGGGCTCCCTCGGGGTCCTCGACGCGCCCGGCGTGGTCGAGGTCTCGGCGGCGTCACGCGTGCGGGTGCTCGCCACGGCCGCCGCATTTCGCGGACCCGCTGACGCGATCGAGGACGTCCTCGCGCTCTCGACGTGGGGCGACGCCGAGGTGCGCGGCACTCCGGCGTTAGACCGGCGCAGTGCGAGCGACGACGCGGTACTGGCCGAGGTCAGCGACGCGGACCTCGTGGTCTTGGTGGACGGGGCGGTACTGCACGCGCGCAGCGTGTGGCGCGGTTCGCCCCTGGGCGAGGTCCTGGCGTCGAAGTCGTTGGTGGCCCTGGGCGCGATCGGCTCGGTGCTCGGCACGACGATGATCGATCCGCGCGGGGGCGCACCGACGACGGGCCTGGGCCTCTTCGACGGCGTCGTCCTCACGGTGCCGGCGGGCGCCGAGCAACTCGCGCGCACGCGAAGTCTCCTCGGCGCGGACCAGATCCTCGTCGAACTGGGCGCGCGCGCGGTGGTGACCTACGACGGCACCTGGCGCGTGGTGGTGGGCGAGGACCTCGTCGTCACCCGGGCCGGCGTCGCGACGGACCTCTAAGCCTCGGTGATCGTCAGCGACTCGATGGTGACGCTCTCGCGGGGCGTGCCCGAGGGCGAACCCACCTGATCGATGGCGCTCACGACGTCGAGGCCCTTGACGGCCTTGCCGAAGAGCGCGTAGAGCGGGGGGAGGCGCATGCCGTCGGGACCCGAGATGATGAAGAACTGCGAGCCGTTGGTGTTCGGTCCGGCGTTGGCCATCGCGAGTGAGCCCATTTCGTAGCGCCCGGGTTTGGGTAGTTCGTCCGCGAAGCGGTAGCCCGGTCCCCCCGCCCCCGTTCCCGTGGGGTCGCCGCCTTGCAACACGAAGCCCGGGATGATGCGGTGCAGCACGATGCCGTCGTAGTAGTGCCAGCGCGCCAGGAACACGAAGCTGTTCACGGTGGTGGGCGCCGCGGCGGCGTCGAGGAGGAACTCCATCGTGCCGTGCGAGGTGACCATGGTCGCGGTGTACGTCTTCGCGGTGTCGATGATCATCGGCGGGGCCGCGTCGAACTTCTGTCGACGCGGACTCGAGCCGTCGGGGTTGGGGATCAGGTCACTCATGGGTTCCTTTGGTCGGTGGCGAAGTGGACGGTACGGTCGCGCGGGCGCGTCAACCGACCTTGAGCAGGTCGACGATGAACACCAGGGTGTCGTTGGCGGGAATACCCGACTGGCCGGTGGACCCGTAGGCCAACGAGGGCGGGATGATGAGTTCGCGCCGTCCGCCGACCTTCATGCCCACCAGACCCTTGACCCAACCGGGGATGAGGCTGCCGGTGGCCAGGGTGGCGCTGAAGCCGCCCTGGGACCAGGACGATTGCAGGTCTTTGTGCGAGGCGTAGTCGGCCAGTACGTACTGTGCGGTGAACTTGTCGCCCGTCTTCAGCGCGGTCCCGGTTCCCTTGATGAGGTCGGCGACCTGCATCGTCGCCGGCGCCGCGGTCGTCGGCACCACCATGGTGGGAGCCTTGCCGAAGGTGCCCGCGGGTGCGGCACAGGCAATCGGCGAGAAGCCCGCGACCGCGAAGGACGTCGTCGAGCAGGTCGTGGAGACCACGCCCACCGTGGTGGTCGTGGCGGGAGCCGTCGTGGTCGTGGTGGGAATGCTCACGGTGCTGGGCGAGGACTTCTGAAAGAACAGCGCCGCGCTACCGATGACGACGACGGCGATGACGAGCACGATGACGCCGCGGCGCACGTTCTGGCGTCGCTTGTTCTGGCGCTGCTGGGCCTCCATCTTCTGGCGGCGGGCTTCTTTTTGACGTTGACGTTTGGTGGTAGCCATGGGTGCGACATTACTAGGGCCCCGCACTCGCTCGACGCGTCGAAACGGGGACCCGCGCGTACTCCAGTAAAGTTGACCCTCATGGCGCTCATCGTCCAAAAATTTGGTGGAACCTCCGTCGGCGACGCTGAACGGATCCGCGCGGTCGCCGAGCACGTCGCGCGCACGCGCGCCGAGGGCCACGACGTGGTGGTCGTGGTGTCGGCGATGGGCAAGTTCACTGATGACCTTCTTCACCTCGCTGACCAGGTATCTCCTACGCGCCCGCCGCGTGAACTCGACATGCTCCTGACCGCCGGCGAGCGCATCTCCATGGCGCTCGTCTCGATGGCCCTCTCGGACAACGGGGTCGAATCGGCGTCGTTCACGGGTTCCCAGGCGGGCATCATCACGGACACCGATCACACGCGGGCCAAGATCCTCGAGATGCGCCCGGACCGGATTCGCGACGCGCTCGACAGCGGTCTCGTCCCCGTGGTCGCGGGCTTTCAGGGTGTGTCGACCGACCGGGACATCACCACACTGGGTCGCGGCGGCTCGGACGTGACCGCCGTCGCCCTCGCGGCGGCGTTGGGGGCCGACGTCTGCGAGATCTACACCGACGTGACCGGCGTGTTCTCGGCCGACCCCCGGGTGGTTCCCAAGGCGCGGCGACTGGCCAAGGTGTCCTTCGACGAGATGATGGAGATGGCCGCGACCGGCGGACGGGTGCTCATGCTGCGGTCGGTCGAGTTCGCCCGGCGCCACGGGGTGCCGCTGCACGTTCGCTCGAGTTTTACCTGGGAACCCGGGACCTGGATTGTGGAGGAGGACCCCACTATGGAAGAAGCCATCGTCGCAGCCATCACGGACGACACGTCGGAGGCCAAGTTGACCGTGGACGGCGTGCCCGATCGGCCGGGTGTCGCGGCGACGCTCTTTCGCCAGCTCTCGGACCGGGGCATCAACGTCGACATGATCGTCCAGAACACGGGGACCAACGGTCTCACCGCCATCTCGTTCACGGTGGCGCGCACGGACCTGGACGCGGCGCGCGCGACGTGCGACGAGGTGAAGGACGAGATCGGCGCGACCCGGGTCACCTCGGTGGAGAAGATCGGCCGGGTGTCGATTATCGGGGCCGGCATGAAGACGAGTCCCGGGGTGACCGCGCTGATGTTCGAGACGCTGTCGTCGCACGGCATCAACATCGACATGATCTCGACCAGTTCCATTCGGATCTCGTGCGTCGTCGAGGCCGACAAGGTGACCGACGCCGTACGCGCGCTGCACACCGCGTTTGGCCTCGACGCGGCCTAGTCCTAGACTTTCGAACATGCGAATCGCGATTATCGGGGCCACGGGCCAGGTCGGCACAGTGATGCGGACGATTTTGGCCGAACGTCAGTTCCCCGCTGACGACGTACGTTTCTTCGGCTCCGCCCGCTCCGCGGGCACCACGCTCGAGTGGGACGGGCGCGCCATCACCGTCGAAGACGCCGCCACCGCCGACTTCTCGGGCATCGACATCGCCCTCATGTCCTCGGGCGCGACGTCCTCGAAGCAGATCGCCCCGCGCGTGGCCGCCGCCGGGGCCATCGTGGTGGACAACTCCTCCGCCTGGCGCATGGACGCGGACGTGCCCCTAGTGGTGTCGGAGGTCAACCCCCACGCACT